>WFMT01000101.1 GCA_015488975.1 Campylobacteraceae bacterium
CTTGGTGGTAATAAAAAAGGTTGATTTCTATCAGATGCTTTAAATGCTTTCATTGTAATTTTTCTCTTTCTTTTAGCTTTTTATATCTTTTATTTTATCCAATTTTTGCTGTTTGTTTGGTTAGTTGGTCAATCCGACAAGCTCATAGAATGATGAATCTTTCCAAATTAAATTCACCTTAATCGCTATATAACCCTGTAATAGGTGTATTTAGAGGATATTTAGATATTTAATTTTCGTGACTATTTTAATTTCAGATTTTTTAGATATAATAAAATTCAAAGCCCTAAAAATAGGGATTTTATGAAATGTAGTCACCAAATTTTTGGACAAATCCCTAGAATACGGAATTTACGCAAAAGTTTAACGGGAAGATGCGGTATAATCGCTACACTGCGAAGCACTACTCAAGATTTACTTGGATTTAGGTGCGAAAGTTAAGGATATAATATAATTATGTATAAAAAATGTACAAACTTAAAACATAGTAAAATTGCAAATAATTTGATGAGTTATATCTATGATAACATCGAATTTGATATAAATATAAACCAATTGGCTTATGAATATGGAATAAATAAATTTCATCTTTGTAAAATATTTAAAAAGCAAATGGGAAATGCAATTTATGAAACCATAAAGTCCGTACGATTGCAAAAAGCTGCAAATATGCTAATTGCCAATAAACACTCAACTATTACTCAAATATCAAATATGTGCGGATATAGCGCTCAAACATCATTTATTAGGGCCTTTAAAGGACGGTTTGGACAAACACCAAAATATTGGAGAAATGGAGGATTTATAGAGTATTCAGATTTGATACTAACTGATTATGAGAAGAAATATACAACAAATATTGATTTTAATACTCTAAAACAAGGATTAGTAAAGGTAAAACCTCGCAAGGCATATTATTGTAGACAAACAGGGTATAGCTCAAATTATAAAGAAATTTGGGAGAAGATAGCTGCTTGGATATACACTCATAATCTTAAAGAATATGAGCAAATTGGTATTTATCATAATAATCCAACTATAACACCATTAAATAAGTGTAGTTATGTAGCGTGTGTAATACCCAAAGATGAAGATATAGACTTAACTAGAAATAGTTTGCCAATATTGCAGATAGATGAATGTTTATGTGTAACTTTTGAGATTGAGGGAACACATACAGATATTTTAATGTTGATAAAATGGGTTTATCATGAATGGCTGCCAAATAGTGAATATGAAAAAACGACTATCCCCCCATATATGATTTTTGAAGATGATATTATTGTAGATAATAATGGGATAGTAAAGGGGAGCTATTATGTTCCAGTGAAGTCTATCTTTTAGACGGTGTATTAAACTTATTAAATTGGTTTCAAATAATTCTATGATAATTTTTTTTATTTTTTGATTTTCCATTATTTTTCTAAATTACACCAAATTGTACCAAAATTATTACTTCTAATAAATTTTTAAAAGTGTGTCATATCTGAATTGGAATATCCACCTTTGCTTGGACCTTACGCACTTTTTTCTCGAAAAGTCCTACTTTTCGTAGCTTTAAGGGAGTTGCAGAGACTTTAAGTCCCTACCACTATAACAAGCTTTGCTCATTATAGTGCGTAAGGTCAGTATCTAACTCTAATTTACCTGTATCACTTCTAACAGTTTTCTTGTAAGCCCCGTTTTATGAGTTTTTGCTAACTCTTTAAAGTCAATATTTTCAATAATATGATCTTTTGCTATATCTACTGTGTTCATGTTAAATTCTCCTTTTTTTATTTTTTTCTTATTTTACTAAATTTAACATTTACACAAAATTTGGGGCGGTATTGTCTAACATATTACCACTGATTTTATCTGAGTATACTCTTCTTCAAGTGCATATTTTGGACCTTCTTTTCCTATGCCACTATCTTTGATGCCACCATAAGGTTGTATATCAAATCGCAGTGTCGGAATATCATTTATAACTATGCCACCCGCATCTAACTCGTCAATTGCTCGCTTACATATAGACATGTCATTGGAAAAAATAGAGTATTGCAATCCATAAGGTGAGTTATTCATCTTAACTTTTGCTTCATCAAAATCTTTTACTTTTATAAGTGAAACTATCGGAGCAAAGACTTCTTGGCACACTATATTCATCTTTGCGGTGACATTGCTCATGATGGTGGGGGAGAACATCAAGTCTTTACACGGCTCACCATAAAAAAGTGTAGCCCCTTCGTCTTTTGCATTTTTTATCCAACTTTTTGCTTGTTCTACTGCTTTTACATTGATCATCGGTCCTATAAATGTTTCATTTTCGTAAGGACTTCCTACCTGCAACACTTTTGTCTCTTTTGCTAATGCTTCTGCAAAGGTATCATAGATATTTTCATTGACATAAATTCTTTGCAAAGAGATACACACTTGCCCAGAATTAATAAAGGCTCCTAAGGCACACTTTGTAGCTGCTATTTTAATGTCTGCACTTTTATCGATATAAGTGGCAGCATTTCCACCTAATTCTAATCCTAACTTTTTAATACCTGCATGACGTGTGATATCACGCCCAACAGGAACAGATCCTGTGAAACTTATAACTCTTGGAATATCGCTTTGCACCAAGGCTACATTGACACCTTCGCCACTGTAAACAACACTTAGGGCATCTACTGTTGCAAATTCACTATCTATGAACATTTTAGCAAATTTAAAAGCCGTAAGTGGTGCTGCGCCTGTTGGTTTTAAGACAACACTATTGCCAGCAACAAGTGCCGGAGCTATTTTATGTGCAACAAGATTAAGGGGAAAGTTAAAAGGAGTAATCGCTAAAACAACTCCGACAGCTTCTCTTTTATAAAAAGATAGTGTCTCTTTTCCACTAGGTGTCGCAGTCGTATCAAAAGTCTCTCCATGTAAATTCATCATAGCATGTGCTGAGAGTTTTATGGTCTCTATACATCTGTCAACTTCTACACGAGAAAATCGTATCGGCTTTCCAACTTCATCTGTCATAGTTTTAGCCATATCTTCTTTATTTTTTTCAAGTTTTAGCGCCACATCCAAAAGCCAACTCACGCGTTTGTGAAGTGGAACTTTTTTAGCCAGTGGTGCACTTTTTTTTGCAATAGATAGAGCTTTTTGCACATCATCTGCATTACATATAGCCACTTGCGAAGCAACCCTTGCGTCATAGGGACTTAACACTTCTTTATAGGCTTCACGCTTTTGGCATGTCGAGCCAAAAAATATATGTGCTTTCATTTCATTTTTCCTTTCATATGTTGTAATTTTTGTTTTTTGCTAATCAAAACCTTGATAGAATTAATTCATTTCGATTAAGTGGGCAGTTTTATCATCGCTCGTGTTATTACGCTCTCGCAATTGATCTGCCAAGGATTGCTTTTTTTCATCTGAAAAATTCTGACCAGTTTTTACCTTCATGCTTATGGTTACAGGGATGAGTGTATATACGCCTAATTTTTCAAGCGTCTTTATGTACATAGGGTTTTCGGATTGTATTTCATCATATCCGCCCTCACTTTGTAGTTTTCGCATCATCGCTTCGAGTATTTTGGCTTTTTCATGAATATTATTGACAATCGTGACATCACCATAGAAGTGTACGGAAGCAAAAAACTGCGTTGCAGGACAAGCAAAGCGAGCATCACTAAAATAAGAGGGGATTAGTGAGTAGGGGTTGACTACTAAAAATGAGGCATGTGGATTTGCCTTTATCGCCTCCACTTTTCGCCCTTCTAAGGCTCCATGAAAACATATTTTATCTTCAAAAAAGACAAAATTTACAGCAACCCCATAAGGTTCACCCTTTGATATAAGAGAAAGAGTTCCATACTCACATTCGCTCAAGACTGTCTTTATCTTATCCATATTTGTTTCATTAAATTCATCTCTTCTCATCTCGTCCTCTTTTTTATATTCCTAAGAAAGCTTTTTTGACTGATGGATCGTTTAAAAGATCTTTAGCATCTCCGCTATTTACAACATATCCCTGCTCTAAAACATAGGCCCTGTCGCTTATACTCAGAGAAACATGGATATTTTGTTCTACCAATACTATTGTGATCCCACTATCTGCTATTTTTTTTATAGCATCCATCATACTCTTAATAATTATGGGTGCTAGTCCTAAAGATGGCTCATCAAACATCAGCACATCTGGTTTAGCCATCAAGCCTCTTCCTACGGCTACCATTTGTCTCTCTCCCCCTGAAAGCGTTCCAGCCCTCTGCTTTCTTCTTTCTTTTAATCGTGGGAACAGTTCAAAAACTGTCTCCATTGTTTCAAATCTTTTATCATAAGCTCTTGAGTTATAAGAGCCCATTTCCAAGTTTTCTTCTACACTCATAAAAGGAAACAATCTTCTACCCTCAGGAACATGGATAATGCCTTTTTCCACTATTTTTTCGGGTGGAAGATGCTCGATTGATTCATCGTTAAATGTTATACTTCCTTTTGTAGGGTGAAGCATCCCTGAAATCGTTTTGAGAGTCGTTGATTTGCCGGCGCCATTTGCTCCTATGATGCTTACTACTTCACCTTTTTCAATATGCAGATTTATATCAAATAAAACTTGTATATCTCCATATGCCACATTTATATTGTCAATTTTTAAGAATGCCATATTCATCTCCTAAATATGCTTTAACTACATTTGGATCTTTTGTTACCTCTTCTGGCGTACCGTCAGCTATCTTTTGTCCAAAATTCATACAATATATCCTATTGGAAACAGACATAATAACTTGCATAATATGTTCTATAATCACTAGAGCGATACCTTCTTTATTAATTTTCTCAATTATTTTTAACATATCTTGAATTTCAGAAGGTCTTAAACCCGCCATGACTTCATCCAGCATTAACAACACAGGCTTTGTTGCTAGTGCACGTGCCAATTCTAATCTTTTGCGCTCAGGTAAAGTTAGATTTTTTGCCAATACATCCATTTTGCTGGAGAGGTTCAAAAAATTTATGATTTCTTTTGCGTTCTCTATGGCTTCAGATTTTTTATTTGTTCTCAAAAAAGAACCTACTGTTACATTATAAAGAACACTTTTATTAGCAAATGGTCTTGCTACTTGGAATGTTCTTGCTAAGCCCAATGCTGCTATTTCATAAGGCTTAAGACCAGTTATATCTTTATTATTAAATATTACTTTACCAGAAGTAGATTGTAAATTGCCGGATATACAATTAAAAAGAGTCGTCTTGCCCGCACCATTTGCACCGATTATTCCGACTATTTCCCTTTCGTTGACTTCAAAATCTATATTATTTACAGCAACAAGTCCACCGAATTTTTTTGTTAGCTTTTCTGTTTTTAGAATAGACACATATCCCTCCTTATATCTTTTTTCTCATTCGTTTCATTAATTTTTTAGATAATTTTAAAACGATTTCTTGTATACCTCTTGGTTGGTATATCATAACAAGCACAAGAACCAAACCTAATATAAAAAGATGTGCTCCTGGCAATGCACTGCCAATATATGTTCTGGTAAATTCTTCCAATGGTTTTAAAAGCAGTGCGCCCAAAATAGGTCCTATGATAGTTCCTCTTCCTCCTATAATCGCAATAAATGCTATTTCAAAGGACAGATTCATATTGCCTACTGATTGCGGAGATATATAAAAAATCCATTGTGCGTAAAAGGATCCAGCTATTGCTGTAAAAAATGCACTTAAGGCCATAGCTATTAGTTTATATTTGGTAACATTTATACCCAAAGATGCTGCAGCTTCAGGATCTTCTCCTCCAGCTGTAAGATAATATCCTATTTTTGATTTCATCATAAATACGGTAATTAATACAAGAATAATTACCATCGTTAGTATAATATAATAGTATGGCACTTTGCTGACCCATTGAAAATTAACCAATGAATCACCGGTGTAATTGATCAATATACCTCTTGGTCCACCAATACTTATCGGTCCTATAGTGTCTATATTCTCAATTAGAACCTTGATCCCACCGGCAAATGCCATTGTTGCCAAGGCAAAGTATGCCCCTCTTAATTTAAAGGTAGGCAATCCGATAATGACACCAATGATTGCCGAAAATATACCTCCTGCAAACATACCTATCCATGGACTTATATGATATTGCATAAACAATATAGTTGATACATAAGCACCTATCGCTATAAATGCTGCATGACCGAGTGGCAAAACTCCAGCGAAACCTCCTACAAAATTCCAAGCCGTGGTTAAATACATGAAAAATAGCACGACTATAAAAATTTGCAAATAACTTTGATTTTTAATAAAAACAGGTATTAAAAATACTATTATGGTCGAGAATATAAGCAAAATTACTTTTATTTGCTTTTCAGAAAGACCCATACCTTCTCCTCGTATAATAACTTTTATGAGTAAAATTCCTTTTTTAAAGAAGTCTTACTCTTTTAAGATTTGAAGTTAGTACTTCAACCACTAATAATAGCAACTTGTACGAAGCTATTATCTACCTACTTTAGATTAATATTCTCCTTTAACTCCGAATAATCCCTCAGGTTTAACAAATAGTACAATTAAGAATATGAGATAGATAATTTCTATTGTCCAACCATATGACACAAATTGAGATCCTACAGATTCTATTAAACCGATAATAAGACCACCAACTAAAGCACCTGGTATACTCCCCAAACCACCAAGAACAACTATCACAAAGTCTAATATATCCAAATGCATTCCTGCCGTTGGATAAACATAATAAAATGGCAGCAGTACAGTGCCGGCAATTCCACATATTGCTATGCCTATACCAAATGTCACATTGTATATTTTGTATTGGTTAATGCCCATTAAGCTTGCAGCCTCCCTATCCTGAGATGTTGCTCTTATAGCTTTTCCAACTTTAGAATGGTGCAAGAACCAATATAAAGCCCCTGCAATAGTAATGGATACAAAGAAACCTATTATTTTAGATAGAGGGGCATAAAGGCCAAAAAATGATATGGCATGTGAAAGACTTGGCACACTAATGGTGCGATATTGAGCTCCAAAAAGCATCAATGCCAGGTTATCTAGCATATACCAAATTCCTGTTGTGACTATTATGACACCTATTGGTTCCCTTACATCTTTTTCAGATTCAAAAACAGGTTTGATTAAAAATTTTTGAGTATAGTAACCCGTAAAATATGTAAAAGGGACAACAAATATTAATGATAGATACGGATTTGCTCCTGTAAGTTCGACAAACCAATATGTTGAAAACAGTCCAAGCATCAAAAAGGCTCCTTGAGCAAAATTGATAACTTTTAAAACGCCAAATATCAGTGTTAAACCTATAGCGGTTAACCCATATATACTACCCATTAATATACCGTTAAGAATGGCAGAACCCATATATTCTCCTTTAGATAAAAAGAAGGGGGAATGCCCCCTATTGCTTTAATAATGCTTTGGTTGTGGAAAAACTATCTTGTATCCCGCTCTTGCATCATCTTTAGGATAAACTGTAACTCTTTCGTATTTATTCCCTACTTTTCTAACTTGCACCATTATTAATCCTGCATTGACATTTTGACCTGTCTTATCAAATTTAACACTTGGGTAAGCCATGACGCTGAAAGGACCACCTTTGAATTCGGTATTTAGCATCGCCTGTCTGAATTTATCAGGATTTGTTGAACAAGTATTTTGTAGAGTTGTGAGTATTGTGTGCATGGCGATGTATGCATCCATTGTTTCTCCATTGATACTACTTCCATAGCGCTTCTTATAACTCTTGTTTAGTTCTTTTAAGCCAGGTCTATTCATGTCAGATGCCCACTCTGATTCATCAAATAGATATCGAGCACTTTCACCAGTATTTTTTATAAATGATGGATCTGCTTGTCCACCACCACTTGATATAAGTGCCCAAGGGTGTACATCATAGCTTGCCATTGTATTTTGTAATAAAATAGCATCTGCGGCATCTGAAACCAACAATACTACCTGAGGCTTAACACTCTTCATTTTTAGTACAATAGGAGTTAAGTCAGTTGCATCTTCTCCATATGATTGATTTAGAACAACTTTATATCCATGTTCTTTTGCTAGTTTTACCCAACTTTCATCAAAACTTTTTCCAAAATCGTTATTAATATATACAAAGCCTACAGTTTTTATCTTCTTTCCCGATTTATGTGCCAAATAATCTATAAATTTAAATTGATCTTTTGTCCACCACGAATCTTTTGCTGCTACTCTAAAAGTGTACTTAAATCCCCGCTCTGTAATTCTATCCATAACAGATACAGGCACAATAAACGGTACCTTATTCATTTCTGCAATCTGTGTGGCAGGATATGTAACACCTGAATTCCATGCACCAGTTATCATATCAACATGGTCTTGATTTATGAGCTGTTGAGCATCTGATACACCAACTGTTGGATCACTTTTCGAGTCTAAATAAATCATCTTAATTTTTGATCCATTTAAGGCTCCATTACATTTAATTCCACCAGCCGCGTTGAATTTGTTGATTACAAATTCTCTCATTTGTTTTCCTTCAACACCTACTGAGGCAGAAGGTCCAGAAAGAGGTAGGATATTACCTATCACAACTTCTTTGCTTTTTGCCTGGGCAGAAGTACTAAGTAGACCAAGTGTAAGTATTGCAGAAAAGGCCATCGCCAAATGTACTCTATTTCCCATTAAATATTTTCTATGCATATAAAACTCCTAAAAAATTTATTTTATTAATCAAATCTTATCAACAAAGAGCATTCTTTGTTAAATTCCATACTCCACTAACATGTTCTATCCATATAAACCCCCTAAAAGTTTTAATTTATTTTTTGCTTATCAACCAAATTTGCAAGCAGGTCACTAAAATTATCCAAACCTTCATTAGCCACTGCGTCACTAATCGTTAAGGCCGGTAAAAATCTAATAACATTACTGTTAAATCCACAAGAGAGTAGTATTAATCCATACTTTGATGCATTTGCAATAATATTTTTTGTTAATGCTACATTTGGTTTTTCAGGGTTACCATTGCACATGAGTTCAATTGCAATCATCGCACCTTTATTCCTCACATCACTAATTAGATCTAGAAATTGTGATTGTAATCTGATTAATCTTGCATTAAATAAACTTCCAATCTCATTTGAACGTTTGATCAATCCCTCTTCTTCAATAATGTCTAAAACGGCTAAAGCAGCAGCACAAGCTACCGGTGAACCACCATAAGTTCCGCCAAGCCCACCAAGTCCAGGAGCATCCATAATCTCTTTTTTACCAACAACTGCTGAGAGTGGATATCCGCCAGCGATACCTTTAGCCATCGTCATCAAATCAGGCTCTATATCTGTATATTCCATACAAAACATTTTTCCTGTTCTGCCAAATCCTGTTTGTATCTCATCTACTATGAATACGATGTTATGTTCATCACAAAGATTTCGCAATTCCTGTAAGAGCTCTACAGGAGCAGCATAAAATCCACCTTCTCCTTGAACTGGTTCTATGATAATTGCAGCAACATCATTGGGTGAAATATCAAATTTAAACAGATTGTGTATTGCTTTTATGGAATCTTCAACAGACGCTCCATAAGCAACGCCTGGAAAAGGAACATGATAGATTTCATCTGGAAATGGTCCAAATGTATTTTTATAGGGAGACATTTTGCCGGTCAGTCCCATGGTCATATTGGTTCGGCCATGAAAAGCACCATTAAATGCGATAACTCCTCTTTTCCCCGTATGAGCCCTAGCAATTTTAACACAATTTTCTACTGCTTCTGCGCCTGAATTTACAAAGATAGCTTTCTTTTCACTTTTACCCGGTGCCAATTTTGTTAATTTTTCAGCGAGTTCAACTGCCACTTCATAAGGGTTGACCATGAGACATGTGTGACTAAATTTTTCCACTTGCCCTTTAACCGCTTCAACGACTCTAGGATGAGAGTGTCCTGTGCTGCATACTGCAATACCTGTACCAAAGTCTATGTATCTATTGTCTTCAACATCCCATAATTCAGCATTTTTTGCATGTTTAACATAGATAGGATAAACGTTTCCTTGACCCCTTGCAAAGACTTTTGCTTTACGTTCTTGTAAGTCATTGTTATTCATTTTCTGTTCCTTATATTGTTTTTTTATGCATAAATCTTAAGTAGCAGTATTCTAGCATTATAAAAAAAACTATTCTTCACTATACTTGATGAAAAAGCTTACAATTCTTGGCTTTTTTTTACTCAGAAATAGTATTCCAGAATTTATCACTAGTATCATACCATCAAGCAGAAAAACAGTATAATTCTGTTAGAGATTTAGATAGGGTAACATATTGTTCAATAACTAAAGCGGTTCTTTTTAAACCTCAAATTTAAAGAGTGTCTAGCTTGTAGATCAGTCAAATATGATATGTCAACCCTATATCATATTTATCCATAAATGTTCCACTAAAGAGAGATTTTTGAATCATTTCGACCACTTTTTAAAGGTTTTTGCTGATTTTACACTGTTTGAGTGCTTTTTCGCAGTTGATGTTATAGTGTAAAAATATCTTTAAAGTCTTAAATACAGGGATTTATTTGGTTTTTCAAGGGTGACTAATTATAGTTTCCGTCTATTGCGCTTTTTAAAGCCTCTTTAATATATAAGAGTACTTGTGTATATGGACTCAGAAGCTTATCGACTATGTATAGAAATAAAAGAAGCAAATACGATAGTGATGACCATGATATTTAAAACGGTTTCGATAGCTTGACTTCTTGATTTGCTTAGATCAAATTCCATACTTATGCTTCCAAGAATATCTCCGTCTTTGGCATTTGTATGACATTTTAGGCAGTTTGGTCGAAAGTCATATCTAACTTTATATGGTATTGTTATCCTTAGTTTCGGCTCTATAAAACTATCGGCAATACTTTGCTGAATTTTTCCTGTTTGCATAGCTTTTTTATCCAAGTCGTCTCTTATAACTTCATTGTTAAATCCTTGTATAATATATTTATGAGTAAATAACTTCTTTACCGAAAAGTTTAATGACTTTTGGAGTTCTAAATATCCATATCTTGTATGCGGATGATGACTCTTTTGCGTTATTTAAAAATGATTCTCTTTTATCCATGATGCCACCCGTCATGTGTGCAGGCAATCCATCTTCTACCAATTTTGCTACGGTTTTGGCTTTATTTTTCTCTTGTTTAACAGATAAATTTCTGACATTATACACTACAATACTGACAACAATCAAAGCAAAACCAAATATCATGGCAAATAAAATACCTAAAACTTTCTTATCTCTCTTCAAAAAATTTCCTCTTTTATAGCAGTATCATAGCACTTATGGATATTGCAGCACTTTCACTTTTTAGTATCATTGGTGTATTTAGTTTATATATCGCTTTATTTGTAAAAAGCTTTATTTCATTCTCGCTAAAACCGCCTTCACATCCTACGATAATAGTTGAAAAAGATAATGCTTTATGTATATTCTCTCCTCCAAAATTAAGTATAGCACTATTTGGATACATTTCAAGAAAATTTTCTATACACTCTACTTCTTCAATATCCATCATTACACTTCTTCCACATTGTTGTGATGAATTGATGAGAATTTTTTTGATTCTTTTAAGATTGATGACAAAATTCTTTTGACTTCTATCGCAATATATAAATGAGATTTTACTTACACCAATTTCATTGAGCATAGGTAAAATCTTTTCTATAGTTTTTGGATCTATTATGCACCATCCTATATGAAGATATCTTTTTGCTTTTACAATCAACTCTTTTTTATCACACAGTTTAAGCAAAGCATCTTTTTTAAATACATTTACTATTTTGTATGAATATATCAAATCATCTTTTAAGTTTCGCATCATTACAATATCATCTATTTTATGTCTTCTTGCTTTGAAAAGATATCTATAATCCTCATTTATTATTTTAATATTTTCCATTCCGGCTGCTTCATTGTATAAAAACTGCATTACTTATCACTCTTGAGTTTTATATTTTTTAAATTTAGCTTAAATGTACTTCCGACACCTTTTTCAGAGTCAATATTGATATAAATCTTTTCTTTGTCACAGTAAGATTTAACTATACTTAACCCTATACCATAACCGCTTTTATTGTGATCCACTTGATAATGTCTATCAAATACATTAAAAACTTCATTTGAATTCATGCCAACTCCATTATCTTTAACGATTAGATAGTCTTCTTTTAATATAACTTCTACATAACCGCCTGGTTTATTGTATTTGATTGCATTTGAGATAAGATTATCCAAAATTTTTGAAAATCCCATCTTATCGGCTCTTACAAAAACTTCCTGTAAATTACTCTTTATCTCTATATTGCCACTGATTTCCTTGAATTTTTTTATACTTTCATCACAAATACCCGTTAAGTCAAAATTTTCTTTATCAACTTGCCTGATTTCACTTTTTATATAATAATCCATACCTTTATAAAGAGCCAATAAATCATCAGTTGCTCTTTCTATCCTGTCTATTCTTTTTATATTTTTAGGACTGTCTGGGCTCATTTTTATCATTTGCGCATTAGCTTTTATAGTAGCAACAGGTATATTTAATTCATGAAGTGTGTCTTTAAGTAACTTATCAAGAAATTTGTTAGTTTTTAAAAGAGGGTTTAAAAAAACCAGTGCCAAGATATAACCGCCTGCAAGAGATACGATGACTGCTATGGTAATAGCATAATAAAAAAAATACTCATTTTTATAAAATTTATCTGCTGTCAAATAAATTATAACTGATAAAAACAATATCCAAATAGAAAAAAATAACGAAATTTTAACCAAAAACCATCTATCTTCTTTTTCCATAATTTATAAACTTAAATAATCATACATATTATATATATCTCCAAGAAAGCTTCTCTCCTGCAAACATTGGCACAACACCTCCATAGTTTTGAGGTACTGAAAACTCTTTTTTTTCTAAAGTTATATTTTTTTGTATTGGCGTTAGTTTATATATTTCTCTTGCATTACTACTGATAAATTTTTGTAAATTTTCCAATTTATGATGTTTTTCAAAAAGTTCACAAAGTGCCGGCAAAGCCACAGGAGCGGTAAAAACTCCGGCGGCACATCCACAGCTTTCTTTTTTATTTTTAGGATGAGGAGCTGAATCACTGCCAAACATAACTTTTGGATTTGCATTTAAAGCCAAATCCAAAAGTGCCTCTTTATCTTCATACCTCTTAGCTATGGGTTTGCAAAAAAGATGGGGTTTTAAAAGTCCGCCTGCTACATCATCAAGTGTTATTAAAAGGTGATGCAAGGTTATAGTTGCATATAGATTGTCAAATTTTTCGAGAAGTTTTACACTTGCTTTATCTGTTATATGCTCCATTACGATTTTTAACTTTGGGAAAGCTTTTGCAATTTTTTCATAAAAAGAGCCAAATTCCCTTTCTCTATCAAGCACAAATCCATTTGTCTCGCCATGCACTAAAAGTGGAAGTTCGAGCTCACTCATAGCCTCAAGTGTTTGCTTTAAGCTATCAATTTCAAAGTTATTAACTCCACCTTGTGAATTTGTAGTGATTCCACTTGGATATAATTTTATAGCTTTTATGTGATCTTTAGCTTCTTTTAAAAATTTATAATCATAACTATTTTGAAAAAAAAGTGTCATAAAAGGCTCAAACTCATCACCTCCAGTAGCTTTGAGAATCCTTTTTTTATAAGCTTCTACTTCTTTTATCGTGGTAACAGGAGAAATTAAATTTGGCATGATAATGGCTCCTGCAAAACAAGAAGAACTGTATTTTGCTATATTTTGAAGCATTTGACCATCTCTTAAATGCAAGTGCATATCAAGTGGTGAATTTAAAGTAAGCTTCATAAACTCTCCTTAGCATATTCTATAAGTCTGTTCAAACTTTCTTGATACAGCTTTAAATCTTTCTTATTTTTAGCTTCAAACCTTGTGACTAAAACGGGTGTCGTATTTGAAGCTCTTATAAGTCCCCAACCGTTCTCAAAGTTTATCCTAACCCCGTCAATATTGATAATTTTTTTGATTTTAGGTAGATAAGAAGGCGGATGCCTCAATATCTCCTTGATCCATTTCATAAGCTCAAATTTTTTCTCTTCCGTAGTTTTTACTTTTATCTCTTCGGTTGAGCAAACCTTAGGTAATTTTTCTATCTCTTCATCCAAATTCATTCCGTCTTTTATAAGTTCCAAAACTCTAAGAGTAGCATACAGTGCATCATCGTATCCGAAATATCTGTCATTAAAAAAAATATGACCGCTAACCTCAGCAGCCAAATCAGCGCCACTTTGTTTTATCTTAACTTTCAAGTTACTGTGTCCGGTTTTATACATGACAGCTTTGCCTGTTTTGTTTATCTCATCATACATAACCGATGAGCACTTAACTTCACCTATTACAGTTGGATTTTTTATATGTTTTGCAAGTAAAATGGCTAAAATATCACCTTTTATATTATATTTTTTTGTTAAAACCACTATCCTGTCAGCATCACCATCATAAGCAAAACCTATCTCAAAATCTTTTTTTAACTCTTTTTTTATATCATATAAATTTTCTTCAACAGTAGGGTCTGGGTGATGGTTTGGAAATTCTCCATTTGGCTCTAAGTACAAAGCTTTATAATCAAGTTCAAGTTGGTTAAATATATCTTTTATAACAGTTCCTGCCACTCCGTTTCCACAATCAAGAATTATCTTTGTTTTAAGAGCTTTTAAATGTGAAAATTCTTTTGTGATATAATCAATATATCTTTTTTTAGCAGCAATCTTAATGCAGGTTGTATCATCTTTTATATTAAAATCCTGCATTTTTAAAAATTTATCTCTTAAATCGTAGATATCATTCCCGAAAAATGGTTGTTTATCAATAGTTATCTTAAATCCATTGTATTCTTTTGGATTATGTGAGCCTGTTATCATGACACTAGCAGATGGAGTTATACCGCTAAATTCTACATAGTTTGCAAAATAATTCACAGGCGTCGCAACCATCCCCATATCAAGAACCTTTACTCCAGCAGCATTAAAGCCACTTGAGAGATAATCCCTTAAAACAGGTGAATGAGTTCTCGCGTCATATCCAATGGCAACAAATTTATCTTTTTTTTTAATCTCTTTTCCTAAGAGATATCCTATAAGTTTTACTGATTTTTCATTTAACTCTTTTTTAAAAATTCCTCTTATGTCATATTCTCTAAAAATAGAATGCATTTTTTACCTTAAGTATGATTTCTCAGATTATATCATTTTTTATTTTAGCGTTTTATAAACTCTTCTTAAACTAATTTTAGATAAAATCTCTTTTTTAATGGTCGCATAGCTCAGCTGGTAGAGCACTACCTCGACAAGGTAGTGGTCACAGGTTCAAGTCCTGTTGTGACCACCATACAATTTTAGATAACTGACCTTATGCATTATAATGAGCAAAGCTCGCTATAATGGCAGGAACTCAAAGTTCCTATAGTCTCCTAAAGCTTGCGAAAAGTAGAACTTTTCGAGAAAAAAGTGTGTAAGGCTAATTGGATAAATCTAAAAATAAAAAAGGATTTTATTGGAAGTTATAGCCATAAAGAAAGACAACACTCTTATTGACTTACAAAGTGTAGAAGAACAAAATATAAATATAAATGATTATGAAAAGATTGATTTTAACAATTCAGAAAATTCTTTGGAAATATTGAGACATTCCGCCGCTCATTTAATGGCACAAGCTATAAAAGAACTTTATCCTGAAGCTGATTTTTTTGTAGGGCCTGTTATAGAAGATGGTTTTTACTATGATTTCAGAGTTGATACCAAGATCAGTGACTCAGATCTTAAAAATATTGAAAAAAAGATGAAAGAGCTTGTCAAAAAGAAATTTTCCATAGAAAAATATATTATTACAAAAAAAGAAGCTCTTCAAAAATTCAAAGATGATGATTTAAAGCTTGAAGTATTAAAAAGAATCCCTGAAGATGCAAAAGTAGGCATTTATAAACAAGGAGATTTTGAAGACTTGTGCCGAGGACCACATCTGCCAAATATAAAATATATCAAATTTTTTAAACTTACAAGAGTTGCTGGAGCATATCTTGGTGGTGATGAAAAAAATGAAATGCTAACTCGTATTTACGGAACTGCTTTTGCCACAAAAGAGAGTTTAAAAGAACATCTTTTGATGATAGAAGAAGCAAAAAAGAGAGATCATAGAAAACTTGGAAACGAGCTTAAACTCTTTACTTTTGATGAAGAAGTAGGTGGCGGACTTCCTATATGGCTTCCAAATGGTGCAAAGCTAAGAAGCAAGTTGGAATCTCTACTTTTCAAATCACACAGAAAAAGAGGCTATGAGCCTGTAAGAGGTCCTGAAATACTTAAAAGTGAAGCATGGAAAGTAAGTGGACATTATGATAACTACGGTGAAAATATGTATTTTACCGTAATAGATGATATAGAATATGGCATAAAACCTATGAATTGTCTAGGACACATCAAAGTTTTTCAAAGTGAAGTTAGAAGTTATAGGGATTTACCACTTAAATTTTTTGAGTATGGAGTGGTTCACAGACATGAAAAAAGTGGAGTCCTACACGGGCTTTTCAGGGTTAGAGAATTTACTCAAGATGATGCTCATATATTTTGTACACCTGAGCAGATAAAAGAGAATGTTATAGAAGTTTTAAGTTTTGTTGATGATATTATGAAAAGTTTTGATTTTGAGTATGAGATGGAAGTTTCCACTAAGCCTGCTAAAGCTATAGGAAAAGATGAGATATGGGAAAAAGCCACTAAGGGTTTGAAAGATGCGTTGGATGAAAATGGCATAAAATATGGAGTTGATGAAGGTGGCGGTGCATTTTATGGACCAAAAATTGATATAAAGATAACAGATGCGCTAAAAAGAAAATGGCAATGTGGAACAATACAGGTTGATTTTAATCTACCTGAGAGATTTGAGCTTGAATACACAGGTAAAAATAATGAAAAAGTAAGACCGGTGATGATTCATCGTGCGATACTTGGCTCGTTTGAAAGATTTATAGGCATATTAACAGAACACTGTGCCGGAGAATTTCCTTTTTTCATAGCTCCTATTCAAGTTGCATTGATACCTATAGCCGAATCTCATATAGAATATGCTAAAAAATTACAAAATGAACTTAGAGAATTAGATATTGATAGTGTGATTTCAAGTAAAAACGAAAGCTTAAATAAAAGAGTGCGAACAGCTGAAAAACAAAAAATTCCTTTACTTGTTATCTTAGGAAATGAAGAAATTAAGACAAATTCTGTAGCTTTAAGAGATAGAACAAACAGAAAACAGTATAATATATCTCAGAATGAATTTAAAATATTATTAAAGGAGAAATTAAATGGAGTTATCTTTTGAGTAAGAGCAATGATGTATTGATGAATAGTGATATAAACATGCCTGAAGTTAGGTGCATAGGTGATGATGGTACTCAATACGGAATTATATCTTCAAATGAAGCATTGAAAATAGCAAGAGAAAATGGCTTGGATCTTGTTCTAATAGCCCCGAATGCAAAGCCACCTGTTTGCAAAGTTATGGATTATGGTAAATTCAAATATCAACAGGAAAAAAAGAAAAAAGAGGCAAGAAAAAATCAAAAGGTTATAGAAGTAAAAGAGATAAAACTTTCAGTCAAGATAGCCCAAAATGATATAAACTATAAAATAAAGCATGCAAGAGAATTTATAGAATCTGGAAAACATGTAAAATTTAGAGTTTTTTTAAGAGGAAGAGAGATGCAAAATCCAGAAGGTGGCGTGGAAGTTTTGCTAAGAGTGTGGGATATGATGAAAGATATAAGTGATAGAGACTCCAAACCTTACAGAGAAGGAAGATATGTCAATATGCTAACTTTTCCAAAAAAGGATAAGTAGAAAGATTCTATAGTGCTAAGTATTGAGTAGAATTAAAAATATATCTATTCAATACTTAGCACAAAGCTAAGAAATAACAAAGGAGCTGTCATGCCAAAAATGAAAACTCTAAGAGGTGCAGCAAAGCGTTTTAAAAAAACCAAAAAAGGCATCAAAAGAGGTAGTGCCTTTAGAAGCCATATCCTTACAAAAAAGAGCCAAAAAAGAAAAAGATTTCTAAGAGGTCCTCAAGAGATATGTAAAGCTGACACTAAGGCAGTGAATCTTATGATTCAAAGCTAAGGGTATTTAGATAAGGTTTCTTGGAATTTTCCAAGTTCAATCCCCCTCCCCTAAAGCTTAGGCGAAAAGGGAAAGTTCGTAAAAACTACGACACCAAAAAGGTCAAGGAGAGACAATGAGAGTAAGAACAGGTACAGTCAGAAGAAGAAGACACAAAAAACTTTTAAAACTGGCAAGAGGCTTTTATAGTGGAAGAAGAAAACATTTTAGAAAAGCTAAAGAGCAGTTAGAGCGAAGTCTGGTTTATGCATATCGCGATAGAAAAAGAAAGAAAAGAGACTTTAGAAGACTTTGGATTACAAGAATAAATGCAGCTTGCAGACTAAACGGAATCAGTTATTCAAAATTTATATATGCATTAAATAAAGCTAATATTGACTTAGATAGAAAAATTTTAGCAGATTTGGCATATAGTGATAC
>WFMT01000102.1 GCA_015488975.1 Campylobacteraceae bacterium
CAAGAGGAGTTACTTTATTTTTGCCTATATTTACTCCAAGAGGAGTCAAAAAAGGATATATTTTTTGTACTCTTTTTGATATTTTTTCCATACCGTCATTGTTAAATCCCATAGCATTTTGCAAAGAATTAAACTGTGGGTATCTAAAAAGTCTTGGCTTTGGATTGCCACTTTGTGGCTTTGGGGTCAAGGTTCCGTATTCTATATGAGCAAATCCCAAAGAAGACAGTGCTCGTATCATGGTAGCATTTTTATCAAATCCAGCAGCCAATCCGACAGGATTTATATAATCTATTCCATGTATATTTTGATGCAAAATCTTATCTGTTACAAAATGTTTTTTGGCATAGTTTGAAAGTAAAAAAGGGCATACACAAGAGCTGTTTTTTAAAATAAATTCTGCTAAATTATGTGCACTTTCAGGATCTAATAAAAATAAAATTTTTTTTAAATATTCATACATAATCTACCTTAATCTAATAATAATACTTGTAATAAAGCTCACATTATAACTAAGATATACTGAATATTATATAATTAAGATATTTTAATGCGTAAGGTCAGTTAATATATATTTTATATTTTTTTGTTAACAAATAGTGATATAATATCATATCTTAAATCAAAAAGGAGATATTATGTTGAGAGATATGTTTTATACCGGTATTGGTGCAGCCACACTTTTTAAAGAAAGAGTTGATTTGGAGATGAAAAAACTTCAAGATAATGGTAAAATAAAAACTGAAGATGCAAAAAGTTTTTTAGAATCACTAGAAAAAAAAGGTAAAGAAGAAGATGAAAAAGTGAAAGATTTATTTAAAAAAGCTTTAAAAGATGTGATCGGTGAATTGGATTTGGCAACTAAAGAGGATATTGTCAAATTAAAAGAGGAGATTTTATCAAAAGTTTAAAATATTATAACCCAAAAAGAATTTATGCAGTTTTTTCTTTTCTTATTACACTTTACTTGATTATTAGAAAGAAGGACAGTTTTTTATATTTTTTTAAACCACTTGTTCCAAAAAAATTAACAAAATCCATCATAATGCTTGGAGCTAGTTTTATAAAATTAGCACAAGTTTTAGCAACTAGATCTGATTTTTTCTCACATGAGTATATTGAAGAGTTAAAGAAATTACATGATAAGTTGCCAAGTATGAATAAGTATGAATTTGAGACAGTTTATAAAGCTTCATTCGGGGATAAAAATATTTTTAAAAATTTTGAAAAAGATCCGATAGCATCAGCTTCAATAGGGCAGGTTCACAGGGCATGTCTTAACGATGATAAGCAAGTAGCAGTAAAACTCAGAAGATATAATATTAAAAAGCAAGTTAGGGCAGATTTAAAAATTATAAATTTTTTCAATAAATTATTTAAACCTTTGTTTACAACTTATACCAAAAATTCTATTGATGCTGTGATTGATGAATTTTCAAAAATGATATTAGAAGAAGTTTCTTTTAATATTGAGTTACAAAATTTAAAAACATTTTCCAAAATTTATCAAAACAGCGGTATTAGGTTTCCTATTGCTTATGAAGAATTTTGTAATGATAGTGCAATTGTTATGAGTTTTGAAAAAGGCTTTAGATTTGATGATAAAGAAAATTTATTAAAATACAATATTGATTTTAAGCCATTGATTGTAAAGCTTATAAGCTTTTACACCGACCAAATGCTTATAGAGGGGTATTTCCATGCTGACCCACATCCTGGCAATCTACTGGTTTCAGAAAAAGGAGAATTGATACTGCTTGATTTTGGAATGGTAAAAAGGATTCCAAACAGTACAAGAGTTGCCATAATAGAGCTTATAAAAGCTGCAAATGAACAAGATTATGAACTATATATAAGTGCAAATAAAAGACTTGGAACGATAGCTTATGAAGCACCCACTGCTGAGTTAGCTGAATTTACTTCTAAAATGTTTGATATTTTTTCAAACGATAATCTAAGTAGCGAGTCAATGCAGCAATTAGCTTTTGATGTATTAAGTACTACCAAAAACCTTCCATTTAAACTTCCAAGCGATGCCATTTATATCTTAAGAGTAAGTGCCATCATAGAAGGTTTAGGGACAACATATATAGAAAATTTCAATGGCATAAAAGATATATTGCCAATACTTCAAAACAATATACCAAAAGCTTTGGGGAAGAAAGAAAGTTTTGCCGAGTTTTTCATAGATTCTATAAAAGAAGCTCCTTTTTTTATTCAAAATACACAAAAATCTATGCAAAATATCGCTCAAGGTGAAGTTGGTATTGTCGCATCAAAAGACCAACTTTATTGGATATCAAAAGAGTTAAAAAAGTATGTAAGATCTCAATTTCGCAGTTTAATACTTATAGTGAGCGGATTTTTTATATTGTTTTATGATA
>WFMT01000103.1 GCA_015488975.1 Campylobacteraceae bacterium
TAAAATCATTCGCAAGTTTTAATACAGTATCTTGTGTTATGGATTCAAGTGAATTGTCATTTGGTGGAGTTATAAGTTCACCGTCTCTTACTATGAAAAAACATTCACCACTCCCCTCGGCTACAAACCCCTCATCATCTAAAAGTAAAGCTTCTTCATACCCGCAGTCAATAGCTTCAAATTTTGCCATTTGAGAATTGAGATAGTTTGCGGCAGCTTTTGCTTTTCCCATTGTTGATTTGACCGAATTTCTTGTAAATGAGCTTATTTTTACTCTAATGCCTTTTTCCAATCCTTCATCTCCAAGATAGCTTCCCCATTCCCAAGCAGAAATAGAAACATTTACAGGAGCATTTATGTGATAAAGACCCATTACTCCATATCCTAGATATATCAAAGGTCTAATGTAAACATTTGATTTAAAATCATTTGATTTAAGCAATTTTACCTGTGCATCTTCAAGTTCTTCAAGTGTAAAGGGAGGTTTTATCATGGTGATTTTCGCAGAGTTTAAAAGCCTTTTTGTATGATCTTTTAGCCTAAATATCGCTAAACCGTCATTTGTCTGGTATGCTCTTGTCCCTTCAAAAACACCATTTCCATAATGTAGGGTATGGGTTAGGATATGAACTTTAGCTTCATCCCAGGCTACAAGTTCTCCATCCATCCAAATATATTTTGCTTTTTTCATTAATATTTTCCTTGTCATCATAATATAAAAGAGATATATTACCAAAAGCAATATTAAATCCTAATTAGCAAACATTTTTAAAGCAATATACTTGTATAATACTTGCCAATTTATTTTTGTAACACAGGATATTTTATATGGAAAACGAAATCAAGAGTAATAAAAGATTTATCAAATGGATATATTTTATTCCGATAATAGCTATGATTATAACCGTTATAATAGTATCAACTGTTTTTATAATTAGAGAAAACAATATATATAAAAAAGAGATAGCCTTATATCAAAAAAGGCTTATAAACTTAAAGAGAAGTGATATTGAAGACAGGGTCAATAAACTGATTGAGCAGATAATCGTAAACAAGCAGATAATAGAAGATGAATCAAAAGATAATATAAAAAACCTTGTAAACTTTGCATATAAGATAATCCAAAATATATATAAAAAAAATAAAAATCTCAGCCATAAGAAAATTATAAAAATAATAAAATCAAGATTGCAAAATATGAGATTTTTTAATGATTTAAGCGGCTATTTTTTTATATATGATATGAATGGTACCTGTATACTTTTGCCAAGCCATCCTTCTCTTGAAGGTAAAAATAATATAAATATCAAAGATTCAAAAGGTGTAGAGATAATCAAAAGTGCTATAAATAAGCTAAAGATTAAAAATGCAACTTTTGATAGCTGGTACTGGTATAAGCCAGGAAGTAAAAAGATGTATAAAAAAATTGGTTATTATAAAGTATTTAAGCCACTAAATATTTTTGTAGGCAGTGCATTTTATGAAGATGATATTATGAAAGAAGTAAAAACAATATCTTTAAAAATTATACAAAATTATAGATATGCAGATAAGGGCTATATCTTTGCATACACCATAAAAGGAAGAACATTAAGTCATATAAAAAAATCATATATTGGAAAAAACAGACTAAATATGGTGGTCCACAATAGGCATATATTAAAAGATATGATAAAAGGTGCAATTATAGATAAAGAAGGATTTTTTATACACTATATAGCATCTGTAGATCCAAAAACAAAGAAACCTGCTGATAAAATATCTTTTGTTAAAATAATACCAAAATTTAATTGGCTTATAGGTACTGGCTTTTATACCAAAAGTATTTTAAAACAAAGAAACAACAGATATGCTGCACTGAAAAAACAGTTGCGAGTAACTATTGAAAATATTATTATCTTGTCAATTATTATGATGATATTACTTGGTACGGTTATGGTTTTTGTATCAAATAAATTAAAAGAAATGATTTTAAAATATGAAAGTGTTTTGCTAAAAGGATATAAAGAGCAGTCTCATCATGCAAGACACGACACATTGACTATGTTGCCAAATAGATTTATGTTTAATGAAGTCATCTCTTCTGCCATGCTCAGATCCCAAAGAGATAAAAAAATACTTGGATTGATATATATGGATTTGGACGGATTTAAAGATGTCAATGATTTGTATGGTCATGATATAGGAGATGAGCTTTTGAAAGGATCTGCAAAAAGATTTAAAAAGATGATAAGAGTTACAGATTATCTTTTTAGATTTGGAGGGGATGAATTTGTAATCTTGTTAACTAACTGTAGGGATGAAAATGATGTAGCTTTGGTCGCAGATAAGATAATAGCTTCTTTTCTGGAGCCGTTTCATATCAATAATTATAATATAAGAGTTGGTGTTAGTATGGGTATAACTCTGTATCCAAATGATGCAGATAAAATAAAAGATTTACTTAGAAATGCAGATATTGCAATGTATAAGGCAAAAGAAGAGGGTAAAAATAAATATGTATTTTTTCAAGATAAAATGTATAAAAGAATTACAAAAAGGCATATTTTAGAAAATAACTTAAAAGAAGCTATTAAAAACGATGAATTTATACTTTATTACCAACCTCAAGTAGATGGCCTTAAGCATGAGATAGTCGGTTTGGAAGCTTTAATAAGATGGAAAAAAGGCTCAAAAATAATAAATCCGTCTGAATTTATCAAGACAGCAGAACAATGTAATTTGATAAACAACATAGGTGAAATAGTAATGAATAAAGCTATGAATTTTGCATCAAAATTACAAAAAAATGGTTTAAATATAGGTGTAATAGCTATAAATCTTGCAGACAAGCAGTTAAAAGATAAAAACCTTTTAAAAACTATTGATAATGCTTTAAAACATAACAAATGTGACAGCAAGCTTATAGAGTTTGAAATTACCGAAGGGTTTATTATGAGTGACTTGGACTCTTCTTATGCATTATTAAAAGATATGAAGAAAATGGGACTTAGTATATCAATAGATGATTTTGGAACAGGATATTCTTCACTTTCATATTTGAAAAATTTACCTTTTGATGTGATAAAGATAGACAGATCTTTTGTTATTGATATTCCAGGACAGAGGAAAGATGAAGCTATAGTCAAAAGTATTATAGAGCTTGCAAAAGGATTGAGCTTGGAAGTTATAGCTGAGGGTGCCGAAGAGAAGGAGCAGGAAAAGTTTTTGATAAATGAGGGATGTTTTGTCATTCAAGGATATTTGTATTCCAAGCCTTTACCGGAAAATGATATAATATCTTTCATAAAAAATTTTAAAAAAGGATAAAAATGATAGAGATAGAAGAAAAAGCACCTTTGTTTTGCTTACCAAATCAAGATGATGTTGAGATTTGTTTGAGAGATTTAAAAGGAAAATGGGTTGTTTTGTATTTTTACCCAAAAGATAATACTCCAGGATGTACGACACAGGCATGTGATTTTACAGAAAATATTCTTGCTTTTGAGGATTTGGATGCTGTTATTTTAGGAGTAAGCCCTGACAGTTCAAAAAAACACAGAAATTTTATAGCCAAAAAAGACTTGAAAATCACGCTTTTAAGCGATGAAGAGAAAAAAGTTTTACAACAATACGGTGTATGGCAATTAAAAAAGATGTACGGCAGAGAGTATCTGGGAGTAGTTAGAACCACATATCTTATAGATCCAGATGGTACAGTCGCTTATAGATGGGATAAAGTAAGAGTCAAAGGTCATATCGAGGCAGTCAAGGCTAAACTTAAAGAGTTAAGGGCAAAGATTTGAAATATAATTTCAAATTTCAAATTTCAAATTCTCAATTTTTATCATGTTAGTACATATTTGTTGTTCCGTAGACAGTCACTTTTTTTTGCAAAAATTAAAACAAAGATATCCAAAAGAGGAATTGGTAGGATTTTTTTATGATCCCAACATCCATCCTTATATAGAGTACCAGCTGAGACTTTTAGATGTCAAGCGAAGCTGTGAAATGCTTGGAGTAAAGCTGATAGAGGGTAAATATGACTATGTCTCCTGGCTTGAAAGTGTAAAAGGATTTGAAAATGAGCCCGAAAAAGGCAAAAGATGTAGTATATGTTTTGATAAAAGAGTTGAAGAGAGTATGAAAGAAGCACTAAAGCTTGGAGAAAAAAAAGTTACCACAACTCTTTTAACAAGTCCTAAAAAATCAATCGAACAATTAAGAAATATAGGAAATACACTGGCTAAAAAATACGGTATCGAATTTATAAGTCCTGATTTTAGGATCAAAGGAGGCACTCAAGAACAGTTTGCTCTTGCAAAGAAAGAAAAACTTTATCATCAAGATTATTGTGGATGTATATATGCCCTTGGAAAGCAAAGAGAAGCACAATCGAAGATAAAAGATGAACTTTTTACACAAGTAAATAAACAAATTGTGCCAAATTCTTTACAGTACAGATTGGACTTATATCAAAAAAGATATAAATTTGAACAAGAGGGTAAAAAATACGACATAATAAGAGAAAAATTTTTAAATTATAGAATGTTGAGAGGTTATTTAGAAGTAGATAAAAAAGTTTTGCCATCATATTTTTTATCCTATTCGTATATGAAGAGAAAAAAAGAGAAATTAAAAATTGAGAAAAAGATTAAAAATATTTTTTATTCAAACAGGCATGAAGTGAAACTTATAGAGATATCCTATCTTAACAAAGTTTTAAAAACTTCTTTTGCCAATACAAAAGAGTTAATTTTATCACCTGTTTCATTCAATGATGAGGCTGGAGTGAGAAAGCATATAGATAACCTTTTTTTTGGAACTTCACCAATCGTAGTGGTGGATAAAGTGGACTTTAAAAACTTTGAAATATATTGTGATACGATTTTATATCAAGATGTTATGGAAAATTTAGTAAGTTTTTGATAGAATTATAGGATTTATAAAAAAAGGCCGTTTTTATGTTAGATGTTATAGAGATACAAAAGATTCTTCCCCACAGATTTCCATTTTTACTGGTAGACAGAGTTGTCAAGATAGAGCCTTCTAAGTATATAGAAGCTTACAAAAATGTAACTATAGGAGAACAGATTTTTCAAGGTCATTTTCCTGAGCATCCTGTATATCCCGGAGTTATGATTATAGAAGGAATGGCTCAAGCCGGAGGTGTTTTGGCTTTTAAGAGCATGGATGAGAGTGGCCAAGAAAGCACAAAAGATAAAGTTGTATATTTTATGAGTATTGACAAGGCAAAGTTTAGATCTCCTATAAAACCAGGGGATAAGTTGGTTTACAAGCTGAATGTTTTAAAACATAAAGGCTCTATCTGGGTTTTAAAAGGTGAAGCGTATGTGGATGGAAAACTAACAGCACAAGCCGAACTTAAAGCCATGATTGTAGATAAATAAAATGTCAAAAATTAGTAAATTAGCAGTCATAGAAGATGGCGCTGTTATAGGTGAAAATGTTGAAATAGGTGCTTTTGCAGTTATAGGAAGTGAAGTAAAACTTGAAAATGGTGTAAAGATATTTGAGGGTGCGCAAGTAAGAGGAAATACTTGCATTGGTGAAAATTCACAAATCCACCCTTATGCCGTGATAGGAAATATACCTCAAGATGTATCTTACAATGGTGAAAGCGGGGAATTAATCATAGGCAAAAATAATTCGATAAGAGAATTTGTTACTATCAATTTGCCAACTTTAAAGCAGGATAAAAAAACAATAATCGGCGATAATAACTTTATATTGGCATATTGTCATATTGCCCATGATTGTATCATAGGTAGCAATACAATTTTAGCAAACAATGCAACATTGGCAGGACATGTTGAAATAGGAGATTTTACAGTTATCGGAGGACTTACTCCAATACACCAATTTGTCAAAATTGGAGAAGGTGCTATGATAGGTGGGGCAAGTGCTGTCAGTCAAGATATCCCACCATTTTGTTTAGCAGAGGGTAATAGAGCCAAAATAAAAGGATTAAATTTAATTGGACTTAGAAGAAGATTTCAAAGAGAAGATATAGATGCTTTGAAAAAAGCTTATTCTGCTATCTTTAGATCCAACAAGCCACTTAAAGAATCCGCCCAGCAAATATCAGACGAAATTAAAAATCAAAAAGTTGAAAAACTTTGCAATTTTATAATAAATACAAAAAGAGGAATACCATTTGAAAGAAATATGTAATTTTTTAATTCTAAAAATTGAAGCAAACTCACAAATAATTTTCAAGGATTTTATATCCTTTGGAAGGAGATACAAATATGAAAAAATGTAGTTTTTGTAATTCTGTGGAAAGTGGTGAAAACAGGCTTATAGAAGGAAATAATGTTTGCATTTGTGAGCATTGCGTTATATCAGCATATAAGATACTTTTTGGAGATGAAGAAGTTAGCGATAATATGGATAATGAGCATAAAAAAATATTTACTCCCAAAGAGTTAAAAAAAGTATTAGATGATTATGTCATAGGTCAATCCAGAGCGAAAAAAGTTTTTTCAGTCGGTGTTTATAATCATTATAAAAGAATTTTTAGAAGTGCATTAGTAGAAAATGATGATACTGAAATTCAAAAATCAAATATTCTTTTTATTGGACCCACCGGAAGTGGAAAAACTTTAATGGCTCAAACAATGGCAAAATTTTTAGATGTACCTATCGCGATAGCTGATGCAACAAGCTTGACTGAAGCGGGATATGTAGGAGAGGATGTTGAAAATATATTAACTAAACTCTTGCAAGAAGCTGACGGAGATATAAAAAAAGCTGAACGGGGAATTGTTTTTGTTGATGAGATAGATAAAATCTCAAGAATGAGTGAGAATAGATCTATCACAAGGGATGTCTCTGGCGAGGGCGTGCAACAGGCACTTTTAAAAATTATTGAAGGAAGTATAGTAAATATTCCTCCAAAAGGTGGAAGAAAACACCCTAATCAAGAGTTTACCCAGATAAATACAGAAAATATTTTATTTGTTTGTGGTGGAGCATTTGACGGCTTGATTGATATTATAAAAAGAAGAATCGGCAATAATGTCTTAGGCTTCAACCAAATAAAAAGAAATAAAAGCGAAGATGATAATCTTATCGAATTAGTTGAACCGGATGATTTGGTAAATTATGGTTTGATTCCAGAGCTTGTTGGACGACTTCACTCTTTTGCCACTTTAAATCAAATTACTGAGAGTGATATGGTTGAGATTTTAACAAAACCCAAAAATGCTATTTTAAAGCAATATAAAAAACTTTTTTCTATTGATGGGGTTGAGCTTACTTTTGAAGAAGATGCGCTAAAAGAGATAGCAAAATTGGCAATAATGAGAAAAACAGGAGCAAGAGGGCTTAGGTCTATAATGGAGGAAATTATGACTGATGTAATGTTTGAACTTCCCGAGCTTAAAGGATATGAAATTTTAATTACAAAAGAAGTAGTTGTCAATGGTGTTAAACCATTATATATAAAAAACAGTAAAAAAAGTGCATAAAGGTAGCAGATGATATTAGATCAATTAATAGGATTATTTTCAAACGATATGAGTATAGATTTGGGTACAGCAAATACTCTTGTTTTATTAAGAGGTAAGGGAATTATTATAAATGAACCTTCTGTCGTGTCTGTTCAAACAGATAAGCA
>WFMT01000104.1 GCA_015488975.1 Campylobacteraceae bacterium
AAGTGCGGGTGCATCATTGACACCATCTCCTGTCATACCTACTATATGATTTGCTTTTTGGAGTTTATCAACTATAAAATACTTATCTTCAGGAAAAACCTGAGCAAATCCGTTTGCACTCTCAATTATTTTAACTATTTCTGATTCATGCTGTTTTACGCTTCCGGACGGTACTGGCTGATTATTTAACTCTTTTTGAACTTGTACTACAACTTTTTCAACCTGTTTATCTAACTCTTCTTTAGAAATATCTTTTTCTAATGTTTTCAAAATAGAGCTTGATATTATCTTTGAAAGATAAATATACTCTTTTTGACTCTCACCTTTTAACTCTTTTATATTTTCTATATCACTCCCGATATTTAATAGATTTGATATATATTTTGCAACTGATATATTATCTCCAGTTACCATCTTTACAGAAACATTTTTTTGATTTGCTTCTTTGATAGCTTCTTTTGAATCCTCTCTCGGCGGATCAAAAAGCGGAATCAATCCTACAAAATGAAACTTTTCATCTTCTTCTTTTTTAAAACCCACTCCAAGTGCCCTAAAGCCTTTTTGGGCAAAAGATTCGACTTGAACATACGCATCTTTTTTATCAAACTCTTTAGTGTCACAATCTTCTATTATGACCTGAGGGGCTCCTTTTATATAAGTTACACCATTATCAAAAATACCTTTGGTTCTTTTATGTACAGGGTCAAATGGGATAAATTTTTGCATTTTCATCTGAGTAAATTTATCATTGAGTTTATGCTCATCAAGATAATCAAAAATAGGCTTTTCTATAGGGTCGGCATTTTCTTTCTTGCTCGCATAAGCTCCATACAGCATAAGGTCATCAGCAGTATATCCTTTTGCAAGATAAGGATCAGCAAGACTCATTTTATTTTGTGTTAAAGTACCTGTTTTATCAGAGCACAATATATCCATTCCTGCGGCTTCTTCGATAGCTGAGAGTTTTGTAACTATCGCTTGTTTTGTTGCTAATACTCTAGCCCCTAATGCCATAGTTACAGTTAAAACTGCCGGCATGGCAACAGGTATGGCAGCGATTGTCAAAATCAAAGCAAATATTAAAAGATTTAGGATAGGCTCATGCCTGCTGACTCCGTGGTATATAATAACAGCAATCAACACCAAAGTAACAAGTATCAAAAAATCACCAACTTTGATAACCATTTTTTGAAAGTGACCTTGTTCATTTTTTTCAGCTTTTGCTATTAGCCCTACTGTTTTTCCAAAATAAGTATTAAGTGCTGTAGCCGTTACTTTTGCGATCATCTCACCCTGTTTTATGATGGCATTTGCATATAAATCTTCTCCGGCTTGTTTGTTGACCGGCAGTGATTCTCCAGTTAGTGCAGACTGATCAACCTGCAAAAAGTCCCCGCCTCCAAGCAACTTACAATCAGCAGGCACAACATCACCTATCTTGATTTTTATAATATCCTCAGGTACTATCTCCTTGGCATCTATACTCTGCCACTTTCCATCTCTTAAAACCAAAGCTTTTCTTGCTAATTTCTTCTTTAAAACAGATATCGCACTGAGTGCTTTTGACTCTTGGAAAAAATCAACAAAAGCATTTATAAGAAGCATCAGCAAAATAACTGAAAAATCTTCCCATCTTTTAGCAACAGCAGAAAGAATAACAGCAACTTCAATCATCCAAGGAATTGGACCCCAAAACTTCTTAAAAAGACGATGAACCCAAGTCTCTTCTTTCTCTTTTATTTCATTATAACCATATTTTTGGAGTTGCTTTTTTGCCTCATCACTTGTCAAACCTTTTAAATTATCCATATCTTGCATTTTGACTTCTGACATATTTTCTCCTTTTTCTATACCCAAATTTCTTCGGCAAATTTTACTATATGGGCTTTTTTATCCATTTTTTCCTTCATAACTTTTTTCAAAATCTCTTGTTTATCTTTTTCGCCATGAATTAGATAAACTTTTCCCAATTTGTCAAAATCTTTCATCCAATTTATCAAATCATCCTGATCTGCATGAGCTGAAAAACCATTTATCGTGTAAACTTTTGCCTTTAAAGCTATCTCTTCGTGATAAATTTTTATATGCCTGTCACCCTCAACAATCTTTCTTCCAAGAGTTCCTTTAGCTTGATATCCGACAAATAAAACACTGTTCTTTTCATCCCAAAGCCTGTGTTTAAAATGGTGAAGTATTCTTCCTCCACTACACATTCCGCTTCCTGCTATGATAATGCATCCGCTTTTTTCTTCATTTATCTTTTTAGATTCATCCGGTTTTAAAGTAAAATGAACATAAGGAAATTCAAATATACTACCATCTCGTTTTAAAAAATCATTACAGCATTTACTAAGCTCTTCGTGATAAATATCATATAGTTTGGTTGCTCTTATTGCCATAGGTGAGTCTATATATACTTTACATTCAGGAAGTTCGTTTTTATCATACATTTGCTTCAATATACAAAGTATCTCTTGAGTTCTTTCAATGGCAAACGAAGGTATCAGGACATTTCCTTGGTTTAAAAGTGTATAAGTTATGACTTTTTTAAATTCTTCCTCGCTGTCTTTTATACCTTTGTGATTTCTATCCCCGTAAGTTGATTCTATATATAGTGCATCTGTCTCTTTCAGTGTAGTTGGATTTGGCATAACCAAATCATTATGATTGCCTAAATCCCCACTAAAAACTATCTTTTTAGAATTGCCGTCTTCAAGATATGTTATCTCAAGAATTGCTGAGTCTAAAATATGCCCTGCATTTCTAAATGTAACATTCACATTTTTTGATAATTTTATCTCTTTATCATACTCCGCATAAACAGTCTGCAATTCATACATTGATTTAACATCTTCAACCTTATAAAGTGGCTCATTTACTTTTTTTTCTTCACCTCTTCTTTGGGCTTTTTTATATTTAGTCTTATACTCTTCTTCCATCAAATGAGCACTATCAAGAAGTACAACCTCAGCTAAATCCATTGTGGACTTTAAAGTGATAATTCTTCCTTTAAATCCCTCCCTAACAAGTTTTGGAATTCTTCCAACATGATCTAAATGGGCATGAGTTATGAGCAAGATATCTACATCTTTAGGATCAAAACCAAAAGGCTCATAATTTCTGCCTCCAATGAGACCTTGAAACATTCCGCAATCCACCAAAATCTTAGGCTCATTTTTTATTTGCAAAAGATGAGCCGATCCTGTAACTTCTTCTGTTGCCCCAAAAGATTGAACAAGTGCCATAATATACCTTTCATCTAAAAATTTTATTATTATACAGACTATCAATAACACATATCTGTTAGTCAACTTACATAATGAAATTATAGCATTTTTTGCAAATGGATAGTAAATAGTTACAATATTAATTCAATATTTTTGATACGAAGGGGCTAAGTGTTCCTTTTTTTTCTTAAATCATAAAAAACATATAAAGTTGAAATGACAATCACCAAACACAATAAACCCATTGTCACATAAATAACTTTTTGATGTGATGATTTTTCATTGCCAAATAAATAACCAATAAGCAACATAAGATTAACCCATATTATATTTGCTGTTAGTGTAAGGGGGATAAATATTTTTAATTTTAGTCTTGATAATCCTGCTGGTATAGATATATACTGTCCAAAACCAGGGGTCAATGGAGCTAAAAATACTGAAATCTTGCCATGTCGTTTAAAAAATCTTGTTACTTTGCCTAAAATTCTTTTTTTTCGTAAAAATTTCTTTGCGATAAAAAGTGCGAAATAATAGTTAAATAACGCACCGCTTAAACTCCCAAATGCACCACATATAGACAATAGCAAATAATTCTTTGTACCAACAGAAGCGAGATATCCATTTGGTATTAATACAAGTTCACTTGGAACAGGTATAAAAGTCCCTACTAAAAACATATATATATAAAGACCTATATACCCTATACCATCAACAAATTCTAAAAGTGGATGTATAAACCAGGACATATTATATTACATAAGTCCCAATTCTTCCAAAATCGGATCAAACTCTTTTGCGATTTTTAAAAGTTCTGCCCCCAGTAAACCTTCACCTTTATCTTGCAAATACCACTCTTCTACTTTGCTTAATGCTTTTTCTTTATGCTCTTGTGATATATCTGTATTTTTCAAAATTATATCTTTGGCTTTTTGGATTTTCTTTTCTTTATCATGATGCATTATTGACTCCTTTTTTGTATAAAAATTTTTGTATCTTAGCATATTTTCACAAATAATGATATAATACTCAACAAATAAAATACATTATAGAGGAAAAGATGAATGAATTAATTTATGCGATTGTGTCAAGTTTTAAGACTATCATACAATGGAAAATTTCAAAATTAGCCCTTATCAGCGGTGTTTCACTTATGATAATGTGGATTATCATAGGACTCATACTTTGGCATCCTCTAACCTCTTTTACTGCTAGTTTATTAAATTTTGTTCCATTTGCACTTATCAAATCAAATGGTGCTTTTATGCTCTCTTCTTTATTGTTCATACAAGCTATTTTAGTATCTCTTGCTTTTGTTATTATCATATTAAGCACAGTTATCGTTAAAGATGCAAAAGAAAAAAGATTTCCTCTTTTTATCATAAGTATCGCTCTTGTAGTCATCGTTTTTTGGGTAATTGTTTGGTTTTTCAATCATGCTGCTATCTATGCATACCTTGAAAAAGTTTTAACTTGGCTTCCTTTTGCAACCATAGAAAAAGCAATGTCATATATATTTGCTCTTTATATCCTGTATAGTTTCTATGTCGTATCTCTTCTTCTTTTTGTAAGTACTTTTAGCAGAGAAATCCTGAAAATGGGTTCAGATGATGAAATAGAAAAAAGATCAAACAAAAAAATATTTATATTTACAGCGAGGGATTCTCTTATATTTCTAATAGTTTCCATTGTAGCTTTTCCACTGTTTTTTGTCCCGATAGTAAACTTTTTTGTACAGATTTTAGTTTGGGTTTGGCTTATAAAAGATACTTTTTCTTATGATATAGGAGATATCTTTTACAATGAAGATGATATAAAAAAGATGAAAAAAGAGCACAAAGTTGCCGTATGGTCTATATCTTTCATGTCTGCAATGTTTAATTTTATACCAATTTTAAATATTTACAGCTCATACTTTGGCGAATTTGCACTATATCACTACTTTGACGAATATGAGAATAAACTTAGACTATAATTATATTAACATTACTTAGATTTAATATAATTTTAGATACAATACTTAATAATTTTACATAAGTGAATAACAGTGAAAATATTTTTATATTTTATTTTAATATTTATATCGGTCGATATGGTATTTGCAAATGATAACATAAACAATCTTTTAAATGAATATGCTCAAAAAGCAGACCTCTCTAATCAAACAAAAATGGAAAGTGCTGGTTTTCTTATAGTTTATACAAGACAAGACTTGGATAAAATGAAGATAAAATCTCTAAAAGAGATTATAGAGAAAATACCATTCATTAGATACAATGAAGATAATGCAGGATTGACAAGTCCATTTTATTCACCCTACCAACCATCTCCTTCGGATACTATAAGAGTATATATAAATGACAGAGAATTAGTAACTCCATTTAATGGCAACGCATTAAAGCTTTTTGGACAAATGAGTATGGATTTTATCGACCATATAGAAGTATATATGGGTATACCTTCTCAAAGATTAGGTATCCAGCCAGCATGGATCACTATAAAATGCTACACAAAAGATCCAAAAAGAGAAGAAACAAGTCTTATAGGTACTTCAGCAGGAAGCTATGGTACAAAAGATATATATGCATATAGTGCCAAAAAAATCAACAATCTCTCCTATCTTGCATACTTAAATAATAGAGATTTAAAAAGAGAAAAGATATATCATAACTCAGATGCACTATCTAAAAATAAAAATATTACCAATTTTTACGGACAGATATCAAAAAATGGTTTAAGAGTTGAAATGCAAGCTAGTAAAGGCTCTATGGATAATTTTATGGGAAGCAGCTACAACATAGACCCAAAATCAGTATATACTGATTTTGATTATTTTTATACAGGTGTTTACTACACCAACAAGGACAAAACTTTAAAAGCATATATAAATTTCTCACAAGACAATACAAGACATTATGACAGTTCAAAATCTGTCCTTGGTATGCTTGCTTTGTCTCCATACTCGGTATATACTTATTCTGACTCACAAACATCAATGAAAGAACAAAGCAGTGATGCACAAGTATATAAAATTTTAAAAACAGATAAAAATAGATTTGCATTTGGAATACAAAATAGATACAAGCACTTTAAAATTGACAATATGAGATTTGGTAATATATATATCAAAAACTCTGCCCATTATAGTAAAGAATACATCTTATCACTATTTGCAGAAAATAACTACCTAATCAATAAATCAAATATAATAACTTTGGCTGCCAAGGTCAATAGAAATATAGAAAACGGCGAAGTCAAAGATTATAAAACATACTCAGGTAGGATTGGATATATATACAATAATAAAAATTGGACAAGCAAAACATTTATTTTCATAGGAGAGTTAGTGCCATCTATGAAGATACTTTTCACAAATAGAGTATTTTACCATCAACCAAAAGATCCATCAAAAGATAAGCAAATGGCATTTGGTACAAAACTCATACATAAATCAAAAAATAATATAATTTCTCTACTTTGGGGTCATACCATAGTTAAAGATTCAGTATATTTTGATGGCACAGGATACAAAAACCTTAAAGATAAATACTTAACAGATACTCTGTCATTTAGAAATACTTACTCTTTTAATGCACTCAACCGTATCATTTTTAATGCTTGGGTTGACGGTACATATAAACAAGGAAACTCGTTTGAAAATGCAAAAAAATATTATGGAGGCGCAATATCATTTTTCAACACTATCAAAAAATTTGATTTTTACAATAGCTTGCTCTTTAAACACTGGCAAAGTGTAAACAAAGACGGATGGAATCTAAACAGTACAGTTACATATCGCTATTCAAGAGATTTAACGCTATATATAAAAGGTGAAAATATCCTAAATAAAGCTCTTAAAAGCAACTATTATGTGATAAATCCGCTTAATAACACTATAAATTATCTAAAAAATACAAACTCAATAGACAGACGATTTTGGATAGGCTTGGAGTATCAATTTTGAAAAATTTATTGATATTTATTTTACTATTTACAAACTCATTTGCAAATAACCAGATCGCTGTTTTAAAAACTAAAATCATAAAAGATATTGCAAATATCTTGATAAAAAAGAAAATTATTAAAGTATATGTATCTAATCCTGACTTTTATGATATATTTCATATCAATAAACATATCATAAAAGCAGATGGTCCCACGCAGGCAGATCTTATCTTGACAAGTCATTCTTTAAAATATGCAAAATTAAAAAATAAACCTTGTATAATAAGCACTAATTATCAAGATTATAAAAATCATACC
>WFMT01000105.1 GCA_015488975.1 Campylobacteraceae bacterium
ATCCTAAAATTATACTTGCAGATGAGCCTACAGCAAATCTTGATACTAAATTATCGACAAATTTTTTAGAATTTATAAAAGAATTACATGGCGAAAAAAAGACTATACTTATTGCTACTCATGACCCTATATTTTTCAACCTACCGTTTGTTAGTGAAGAGATAGAAGTTATCAAAGGGATTATGAAGTGAATATAATAACTCCTGAAATTTTAGTTATATTGATCCTTGATGGCATATTTGCCTTTTTGGGGACTATAGCTTTTGTTTTAAGTTTGAAAATTGTGTTTAAATGGGACATAAACAGCACTTCTATGGTTCAATATAAACTGGAAAAACAAAGTTATTTGGTGGCTACTATTATAAAATATATTTTACTTATTAAACTTCCTATGTTTTTGTATTTTATTTTTGTACAAGATAAGCTTTCCGTTTATATACCAGGTGCCATGTGTGCTGTTGGGGTTGTAAATGCCACTTCTTATGGTTACTATGCAATGATAATCAAAATCATAAATCTATATCTTTTTAGTACTTGGATAGTTGTAAATAAAGTGGATTTAGAAAGTGAAAAGATGCCTTACAGCAGGATTAAATTTATATTTTTTATAATTATTTATTTTTTCTTGATGAGCGAAATTACTTTGCAAGTGATGGAATTTTTTTCTCTTAATCCTCATAAAATTGTGAGTTGTTGCAGCACTGTTTTTTCAGCAACCGGTAAATCTTACATATCTACTTTGATGTCACTTCCTCACTATATTATCGTATCTGTTTTTTATGCCAATTTTATTTTGATACTGCTTACTTACAGACTTAAAAATTCTATCTATTTTATGCTTTTAAATATTGTATTTACAGTAACTTCGATTATATCATTGATAGCTTTTTTTGGAACTTATATATATCAGCTTCCTACTCATCACTGTCCATTTTGTATGCTCCAAGGATATTATCATTATATAGGATATGTGCTTTATACAGCTTTATTTATAGGAACATTCTCAGCTATTGGGGCATTTGTGTATCAAATAACAAAAAAGAATTCTGTAAATTTCAAAAGAATGTCAATAATTTTTGATATAATATATTTATTGATTATAAGTGCATATCCTATAATCTATCATATTAATAATGGAGTTTGGCTATGAATTATATAAAAATATTTCCAGTTGCTATATTTTCTTTACTTCTTCTTGTCGGGTGTGAAAAAAGAGAAGTTGCAACAAGTATAAGTAAAAATGGAAAGCCTGTAGCTATAAAGCTTGGTGTTACTGTAGACCCTGAGTGTGGAATGGAAGTAAAAACGATGAAGCATGCTTCAGAAGCTATATTGAAAAATGGCAAAACTATTGTTTTTGATGATCCAGGATGTATGATAAAATGGCTTCATAAAAATAATTTTAAGCCAAAAAATGTAACTTTATGGACTTTTGCAGACGATACACACAAGTGGATAAATGCAAAAAAAGCAAAATATGTTATGACAGACAGTACTCCCATGCATTACGGTTTTGGTGCGTATGAAAATAAAAAAGACACCTCAAAGAAATTGATTAATTTTCAAGAGATGAGACTTAGAATGCTAAGAGGAGAAACTCTACAAAATCCAAAAATAAGAAAAAAGTTACTTGGTTATTAAATCATCATGGTTATTTAACAAATAACATACTTTTAAACCATATATATATATAACCCAGGAAAAATAGATCCATATAAAAAAGAACATTATTGTTCCAAATGAGCCATATATACTTGTATATGTTTTATTGTAGCTGACATAATAGACAAAAATAGTTTTAGAGATATACCATATACTTGAAGCTATAAAAGAAGACAATGCGACACTTTTTGTTGAGATTTTTGTATTTGCTGAAATCATATATAAGATAAAAAAGAGCATCCAAATAATTAGAAAAGGTAGTATCGTGAGTATATTTATCCAATTCGTATATTTTGAAATATTTAAAAATAATTGTATTTTGTTGGATATAAAGAAAGATATTCCTATACCAATAGGTATCAATGTTATAAGTGTCCAGTAAACTGTGATAGAGTGCCAGAAGCCCTTTGTTTTTGTCTTAAAAATTCTACTCACAATATATTCATAATCTATAAAAAACATAACAGATACATATAAGACAAATATAAATCCCATTATGCCCATGTTGATAGTATTATTTAAGAATTTATCTATATGTAAAGATATTACTTCTTGCTTATTGGGTATTAGAGTAGAAAATATAAAATTTTTTATTAACTCATAGTATTTATTAAAGCTTGGCAATTTGGTAAATATTGAAAGGGAGATGAGAAGTATGGGTATAAGGGCTAAAATAGTATGAAAGCTCAGGCTTGATGCATAATGAAGTAACTCTTTATCTGTGAGTTCTTTTAAAAATATTTTTATTTTTTTATTGATTTTAATAGACAAGAAATCAAAGCCCCATTTTACCCGGATTTAAAATATTATTTGGATCAAAAGCTTTTTTTATAGTTTTAAAAAGATTCATTTCTGCTTCACTAAAAGCCAAATTCATAAATGGAGCTTTACTTAAACCTATCCCATGCTCTCCACTTAATGTACCCTCTAATTTTACCGCAAGTTTAAAAACTTCAATAATTGCATCATGACCAATTTTAAGTTCATTCTTATCGTTTGCGTTAACCATAACATTAACATGAACATTTCCATCACCCGTGTGTCCAAAACATGGGATTTTAACTTTGTATTTCTTAGATATCGCGGTTATGCCTTTTAATAATTCTGGCAGTTTTGCTCTAGGCACTGTTATGTCTTCATTTAATTTTTTGCTTCCGTAAACTGTTATGCTTTGGCTTGCGTTCCTTCTTGCAAACCATAGATCATTTGCTTCTTGTTCGTCCTTTGCTCTTGTAAAATCAATGCATTTATTTTCACTAAATACTTTTTCTATCTGAGCTAATTGATTTGAAAGTTCAATCTCAAGATTGCCGTCAACATCACATATTAAAATCGCACCTGCATCAACAGGCAAGCCTTTATGAAATTTTTCTTCTACGGCTCTTATACTCAGATTATCCAAAAATTCCATAGCAACAGGAGTAACTCCACTGGCCATTGTCTTAAAAACAGCATTCATAGCATCATCTACACTTGCAAATACTCCCATAGCAGTTTTTGTCATTTTAGGTTTTGCTATAAGTTTGAGAGTTATTTCAGTGATAACTGCCAGAGTACCTTCACTTGCTATCAAGATACCAGCTATATTGTAGCCCGCCACATCTTTAATCGTTTTTTTACCCGCTCTTATAAGTTCGCCATTTGGCAAAACAGCTCTTAGTGCCATAACAAAATCTTTTGTTATACCATATTTTGCAGCTCTCATGCCCCCTGCATTTTCACTGACATTACCACCTAAGCTTGAGTAGTCTTGACTTGCTGGATCAGGTGGATAAAAAAGTCCCAACTCTTCAACAGCATTTTGAAAATCTTTATTAATGACTCCAGGCTCTACTCTTGCTACCATATTTTGCATATCAATTTCAATTATTTTATTCATATGCTTTTCAAAACAGAGCATTATTCCTCCGTTTGCAGGTAATGCTCCCCCTGTAAAACCGCTACCTGCTCCTCTTGGAGTAATTACAATCTTTTTCTCATTACAGTGCTTTAGAATTTCTTGTACATCTTTTTCATCTCGTGGGAATAAAACAAGTTCAGGTTCATATTTGATTTTTGTTGCATCATAAGAGTAGGCTATGAGGTGAGCTTTGTCTTCATAAACATTTTCACTGCCAATTAAATTTTTAAAAAAATTTACAGATTCTTTTTTTATCATAATTTACCTCAGAAGGTTTGTGTAAAATTCATTGTAATTTTTGATTTTTGATTTTCCAAAACTAAGCCAGCTTGCCTGTATGTTTTTAATCCTGCTGTAAAAAGGAAGCATTATTTTTCCACTGTTTTTTATATGTTCTTTTGAGAGTATTTTGAAACTATTGCAATCTACAAAATAACCACTTTTATTGATAGCAAAATATAATAATGAAAATGAATAATTTTTACACATATTTTTAAAAGTCGATCTGTGAGGATTTGGGTCGTTATCTGCAAAAAGTTTTGCAGCAAAAAGATCCGGGTTTAGCCAGGTTATGTCAGTGTGTCTGTTTTCAATATTTTTATATGTTTGATAGTTTGGAGCTATCATTAAAGCTTTATTATAAAGAAAATTCAGTATGACTGTATCTCCAGCTTGAGGTAAAATTTTTGGTAAAGGGAGCACAGGCTGTTTTAAGTCTTTAAATGATTTAAAAAGTATCTTCATAGTGTCACCATTTTTTGCGATTACTATAATCTTTGCAACGATAGTCGAATGATTTTTACTGTATCTGTGTACTACAATCCCACTAGATCCGATTTTTACATCCGGAAAATTTTTAACTATGGCTGTGTTTTCATTTATAGATATTATCTTTGTTTTATGCTCTTTGAAAAGTGAGTTCGCATCAAGAAAAGATCCCGTAATGAAAAGTATAAAAAATAATAACTTTAGATATTGCTTTTTTTGCATCAAAATTCCTTTGTTTTAATTACGATATTATACTTAAAGTGGATTAAAAATTGCTTTTATTAATATTGATTTGATATAATTCAAAAAATAAAAAAGTGAGAATATTGAAAAATTTATTTATTATATTGTTTATTATAAGTGGTATGCTATTTGGCTCTACAAAGTTAATAGAAAAAAAATGGGAAAAAGGTGGAACATTTTTAAAATTCTTAGAAAATAACAAATTGCCTCTTAAGCTTTATTACAATCTAAATGTAGGGGACAAAGAGTTAACATCTGAGATTGCAGCTAAGAGTAGATACCAGATATTAAAAGACAGCAATGGAACTATTAAACAAGTTTTGATACCAGTTGGCGAAGAATTACAAATACACATCGGAATACATAAAAATGGATATTTTATAAATACTATTCCTATAATATATAAAACTAAATATAAAATATTAGAAACAAGCATTACATCTTCAGCTTATAAAGATATCATAAAATTAACCAATAATTATCTGTTGGCAAATGAATTTGTCCAGTCTTATAAAAAAAGTATTAATTTTAAAAGAGATATTAGAAAAGGCGATAAGCTAGTTATCGTTTATGCCCAGAAGATTAGGCTTGGAAGACAATTTGGAAATCCTCTGATAGAAGCGTCAATGGTAGAAACAAGAGGGGTGAAACATTACATTTACAGGTACGAAGGGCGATACTATAATGCAGAAGGAAAAGAAATCGCAGGTTTTTTCCTAAGTGCACCTTGTAGATATCGAAGGATTTCAGATAGATTTACTTATAAAAGATGGCATCCTCTTTTGCATATATACAGAGCTCACTTGGGTATTGACTATGCTGCTTCTGTTGGAACACCAGTTCATGCTGCTGCGAATGGAAAAGTTATATTTGCCGGTAAAAAGGGAGGATACGGAAATTGTATTATAATAAGGCATATAGATGGTTACAAAACACTTTATGCTCATCTTAGAAAGTTTGCAAGAAGTATTAGAAGGGGCAAATATGTAAAAAAAGGTAAAACTATTGGTTATGTCGGAACAACTGGCCTTAGTACGGGGCCTCATCTTCACTTTGGATTATATAAAAACAATCATGCCATCAATCCCGCAAATACAATAAAGGTTACAAAAAGTATCTTAAATGGTAAAAAAAGAAAAGCATTTTTGCAATATATCAAAAAATACAATAAAGAGATAAAAATTGCTTTAACAAAACATAAAAAGTTGGAAAAAGAGAGTAATTTTGCATTTTATATGCCGATAAAGAAATAAATTAAGTTGCCCATCTTTTTAATATATCTTTATATGAATCTACTCTTCTGTCCCTGAAAAATGGCCAAATATTTCTTATTTGTTTTGTTTGTTTTAAGTTAATTTCTATCACTTTTGATATCTCATTTTTATTATCAAACATTTCAATTATTTCACCTCCTGCACTGCAAACAAAAGAATTTCCCCAAAATCTTATACCTTTTATATGCTTTAAATCATCTTTCTCAAATCCTACCCTATTTACTGATATAAGCGGTAAGCCATTTGCAATAGCATGAGATTTTTGTATTGTGATCCAGCTTTGGAGTTGCCTTTGTTTTTCTTTTTTACTATCGTTATCAAACCATCCTATGGCAGTAGGATATATAAGAATTTCTGCTCCCTTTAGGGCCATTATTCTTGCAGCTTCAGGATACCACTGATCCCAACATACAAGTACTCCAAGTTTTCCTACACTTGTACAAATCGGCTCAAACCCCAAGTCTCCAGGAGTAAAATAAAACTTTTCATAAAATCCCGGATCATCAGGTATATGCATTTTTCTGTAAGTTCCAGCAATACTTCCATCTTTTTCAAATACAACGGCTGTGTTATGATAGAGTCCTTCTGCTCTTTTTTCAAATAAAGATGTAACAAGTACAATATTGTAAAGCTTTGCTATTTTTGACCAAAAGGCCAAATCATTCTTAAAATCTTCGGCAAGTTTAAATTTTTTTGTATTTTCATTTATACAAAAATATTTATCTTGGTGTAATTCTTGAAGAATTGCCAATTTCGCACCATTTTTTTTAGCCTTTTTCAGTAAGTCAATAGTTTTTTTTATTGTCTTATTCTTGTTTGCATGGAATTTTTGTTGTATTAAAGCTACTTTTAGTATCATCAATTTTACCTTTAAAGTTGTATTATACAAGAAAAATACCGTAAATTTTTCTGTACTATTAAAGAAAATTATAATATAATAATAATTAAAACCAAAATAAAGGGATATAAATATGAAAAAAATATTTATACTATCACTCTTTATAAGCTTATCTTTGTTTGCTTCGGGTGTAAAATGGTATCATAATTTTGATATGGCACTCTCAAAAGCAAAAGAAGTACATAAGCCTGTATTGATGATGTATTCAGCAAAAACTTGACCAGAATGTAACTATATGAAACAGGTTGTTTTTCCACAGAAAAAAGTTGCAGATTTTCTTTCAAGTCATTTTGTACCGTTAATGTTAGATATCGAGGATAATGTATTGCCAAAAGGTTTTGGATATATCGGTGTACCGACATTTTTTATTATTAGTGAAAATGGTAAAAAGATAGGTATCGTTTTAGGCGGCAATGATGCTAAGAGATTTATAAAAGTTTTAAAAACAAAGTTGAAAAAATGAAAATATTTATGATTTTGTTTACGATTATTTTTTTAAATTTACACTTAAATGCTTATAGTAAAGAAGATTTAAAGATTTTAAAAAAGCATAAAGATTGTATTGCCTGCGATTTAAGAGGAGCAGATTTAAAAGGCATTGACTTAAGAGGGGCGGACTTGACTGATGCAGATTTTAGCGGAGCTGATTTAGACGGAGCTGATTTGGTTCATGCAAATTTCTATGAAGCAAATTTAAAAGATGCAAAGTTGGTAAATGCCAATGCAAGATTTGCCAATTTTAAAAAGGCAAACTTAACCGGAGTAAAAGCCAAAGGTATCGTTTTTAAAGGAACTATTCTTTCTTATGCAAAGATAGTAAATGCAGACTTTGAAGATGCCAGGCTGTGGAATCTTGATTTACGAAAAACTATTATAAAAAATACAAATTTTAAAAATGCGGCCATAGCAATATGCAATTTAAATGGGCTTGATTTGGTAAATTCTAACCTACAAGGAACAATTCTTTGGAAAAGTACATTTAATGGGTCTATCTTGAAAAAGAAAGATTGTGAACATATAAAAAAACAAGGGGCAAAATTAAACAGTCTGACAATTTGTCAATAATGCACTCAAAAGGCACTAAAATTTGATACAATTGTAAAAATTATCAACAGGAGAATATATTATGAAGTTTAAATTATTCTTAATAGGCTTAGTGAGTGCTACGATTTTGAATGCGGGTGATTATGTGATCAAAAGTAGTAAAAATTCAGTCAATACTACTATCTCAAAGATAGAAAAGATTGTTAAAGCCAAAGGTATGAGTATTTTTGGTATTATCAATCACAGAGCAAATGCTAAAAAGATAGGCTCTGATATGCAAGAAGCAAAATTAATAATATTTGGCAACCCAAAACTTGGTACCAGAATGATGCAAAGAGATATTAGAGTCGGTATTGATTTGCCTATTAGGATTTTAGTTTACAAAGATTTTGATGGAAAAACAAAAATAGAATATTTAAAACCGAAAGTTTTACAGGAGAGATTTGATTTAGCTGGATGTGTGGTTATACCAAAAATGACAAAAGCTTTAGATATGATAACAACAAAGGCTGGGTCGTAGCAAGTAACAAATTTCCCCCTACATCACTTAACAAGATACTCTGGTATTAGCATTATGGGGCTACTACACAATATTTCTATCACTATCACTTGATGCCTTTTTCTTTTTTATTATTGATAATGATTATCACTTTAAGTAATTCTTAATAATGTTTTAGTTAAAATCCGTATAAATTTTAATTGTGGAGTTGTATTGAAAAAAGTTTCTGATTTAAAGATTGGCGATAAAGCAATCGTAAAAAAAATTATAGCAAAAGAGCCTGTAAAAGGCAGACTGAGTGCTATGGGTATCATAAAAGGTGCTAATGTAAAAGTGTTAAAACATACTTTAGCGAAACAAACTTGGGATATTCTTGCCAATAGTACAAAAGTTGGATTAAGAGAAGAGGAAGCCAAAAATATTTTAGTGGATGATGAAAATGAATAAAAAGATAAAAGTAGTAGTTGCCGGACAGCCAAATGTCGGAAAATCTACTATATTGAATACAATAAGTAATGCAAAGCTCCATACTGGAAACTTTTCAGGAGTTACTGTTGATAAAACAATAGTTGATATAAAAAAGAGTGATTATGATATAAAAATGGTGGATCTTCCCGGCATTTACTCTTTAAATGCATATACTCCGGAAGAGCAGGTAGCAAAAAATTACCTTTTTGATAAAGAATATGATATTATCGTAAATATAGTAGATGCCAATATTTTATCAAGAAATCTTATATTCACTTTACAGCTTTTAGACATGCAAAAGAAAATGATTCTAATCGTAAATATGATAGATGAGGTTGAGGGAAAAGGTGGAAGTATAGATAAAAACAGGCTGGAAATACTTTTGGGAATTCCTGTGATTTTAACTTCTGCAAAAGAGCATAGAGGTGTTGATGAGATAGTTGAAACTATTATACAAACTTATGAGAAGCAAAAACAAAAAAATAAAATATATTATAATGAACGAATTGAACTTAGAATTGAGAAATTAGCTTCAATCCTAAAAAAATCACCACATTTTCAAGATATAAATTATGCGAGATTTGTAGCAATAAGACTACTTGACAGGGATGAAAATATTTATAAAACAATCCATGACTTGCCGATTTTTATTGAAGTACATGATGTTCTTGAAAAGATGTATAAAAAACTTGAAACAGAATTTGATGAAGAGAGTACAAGTGATATACTCTCCAATGAAAGAGCTGCAATATCATACAATTTGCAAAGAGAAACTTTAAAAATACCGGAAATCAAAGAGAGTTTTAGCGAAAAAGTAGATAATATTTTAATACATCCGATATTTGGATTACCGATATTTTTGTTTTTTATGTGGGCACTTTTTCAATTAACTTTTCAACTTGGCAATATACCTATGAATTGGATAGATATTGCTTTTAGCTCAACCGCAAATTACCTTTCAGAGATTTTGCCACAAGGCAGCTTTAACTCTCTTCTGACCGAAGGAATTATACCTGCAGTAGGAGCTGTTGTCATGTTTTTGCCAAATATATTGATACTGTTTTTTGGCATAAATCTTTTGGAACAAACGGGATACATGGCAAGAGCCGCATATTTGATGGATGGATTTTTGAAGAGATTTGGGCTTCAGGGAAAAGCTTTTGTACCTTTGGTCAGTGGGTTTGGTTGTACGGTTCCTGCATATATGGCAGCAAGGACTCTTAAGAATCCAAAAGACAGGATTATCACAATGCTGGTTTTAGGTTTCATGAGTTGTGGAGCGAGACTTCCTATATATGTTTTAGTGATTGCAGCTTTCTTTGCGAATCATAATCCGGGGAATGTTTTATTTGCTATTTATATAGGAGGAGCAGTATTGGGTTTGATTGTTGCAAAAATACTGAGGAGTGTTTTATTTAAGGGTGAACCTGAGCCATTTGTAATGGAAATACCACCTTATCGTTTTCCATCTGCAAAATCGCTTTTTATGGATTTGTGGATTAAAACAAGAATGTTTTTGAAAAAAGCCGGAACATTTATAGCTCTTGCTGCGATGGTTGTATGGTTTTTAAGCACATATCCGCACCATCCTAAAATTGTTCAATCCTATGAAAAAAAGATAGAACTCGCTACTACAAAAGTGCAAAAAGATAAATTAAATAATGAAATGAGTGCAAAATTATTGGGAGAGAGTTATATAGGTACAATTGGGAAAACAATAAACCCCGTATTTAAACCATTGGGTTTTGATTGGAGGATGACAGTTTCTGTTATAGCTGGATTGGCAGCTAAAGAAGTTGTAGTATCAACCATGGGCACACTGTATGCTGTAGGAAATCATGGCAATAACACAGGTCTTATCAAAAAGATGCAACAAAATATCAGCTTTAGAGCAGCTATTGCACTTGTTATTATTATAAT
>WFMT01000106.1 GCA_015488975.1 Campylobacteraceae bacterium
AGTAATATACCTAAAACTATACCCAATGAAATGGGTAAAAAATCAGCAGCGGGATACTTTTGAAGACTGTTTCCTATAATCTTTGTTAGTTTTTCCGCATATTTTTTAGGAGCAACGACATACAGTTTATCCCCCAACATCAAAGTCATATCAGCATAAGGAGATATATCGATACCAGATCTTCTTACTTTTGTTATAGTGGCTCTTAGAGATTTCAACTCTTTAATATTTGAAATTTTTTTACCTATTAGCTTCTTAGAAGCTACCAACAACCTATACACTTTCATATCATCATGAAATGCAAAATTATCAGTAACTTCTTTACCTACTGCAATACCTGTGTGCTCGAGATTTTCTTTTTTGCCAGAAACTCTTATGATATCTCCATAATGCAAAGTTGTATCATTATCGTTATTTTTTTGTTTTGAAGATTCAACTCTTTGTATTATGGTATTTGTCATTTTTTCAAGTTTGGATTTTTTAATACTGTCTTTTTTAAAATTTTGATTTGTGATTTTAAAATTTTTTACCAATACTTCAGGATGCTTGCTTTTTTGAGATAATTCATATTGGCTCTTCTCTTTTTCTATATCAACTCTAAATATTATTGGTATAAATCTGATAAAAAGTACCGTTGTTACGATGCCAAAAGGATATATCATACCAAATAATACTGACATGGAAGGATCATCTTTTATCTCAAGCCCCGCAGCAAGTGAAGGAACGCTTGATAATGCTCCTGTAAAGATACCATCTATCGCAGTCGTAGATAACCCCATATAAAAGCTTATACCGGCAATCACGCTAAATATCATCAAAAGCAAAATTACTGCTAAAATATTGTATTTTATCCCCTCGGTTCTAATAGTTTCAAAAAATCCAGGACCAGACTGAAGTCCTACGGCATATATAAAAATAGCAAGTCCAAAAAACTTAAACTCTTCGGAAACAACAAAACCGTAATGTCCGGCAATCAAAGCAACTATCAAAATAGCTGAAATATCAAGACTAAAGCCCTTTATCTTAATGTTTCCAAGAATATAGCCTAATGAGATAATTAAAAAAAGATAAAAAATATCACTATGTGTCATGTGCCGTCACTCAATATAAAATTTTGCAATTATACAATAAATAATCTATTATGTGATAAAATACAAAATAAAAAGAATAAAGGATTACATAATGACTCCAAGCAGAGATGATGCGTATGCACTTTTGCAAGAATATAATGAAAATGAATCTTTGGTAAAACATGGACTTGCAGTTGAAAGCACTATGAAACATTTTGCCCGAAAGTTTGGTGAAGATGAAGAATTATGGGGCATAGTTGGTCTTTTGCATGACCTTGACTATGGAAAATACCCAGAAGAACATTGCCATAAATCTAAAGAAATTTTACAAGACAAAGGTTATTCAGAAGTTATCATAAGAGCTGTGATGAGTCATGCCTATGGTATTTGTACCGATGTTGAACCTATTAGTTTGATGGAAAAAACACTGTATGCAACAGATGAATTGACAGGACTTGTAACAGCTTGTGTGTATGTTAGACCCAGTAAAAGCATACTGGATCTAACTGTAAAATCAGTAAAGAAAAAATACAAACAAAAGTCTTTTGCCGCCGGAGTTGACAGAGAAATTGTACAAAAAGGAGCAAAAATGCTAAATATGGAAATTAGTGAGCTTATAAGCGAAGTTATAGAGGGTATGAGAAAAGATGCTAAAAGCTTAAATCTAAATGGAGACTTGTGATGAAAATTCTAATAACAGGAACTGCCGGTTTTATAGGAAGTAGCTTGGCGGAGAGATTACTTGAAAGAGGCGATGAAGTAGTAGGAGTTGATAATATCAATGATTACTATGACCAAAGAGTAAAATACGGAAGACTTAAAAGAGCGGGGTTGGATGCAGAAGCGATAAAAGAAGATAAAAATACTTCAGCTAAGTTTTACACTTCACAACTGTTTCCAAACTATAAATTTGTTAAAATGGATATAAGCGACAGAGAAAAAATAGAAAAACTTTTTAAAGATGAAAAGTTTGATAAAGTTTGCAACTTGGCTGCTCAAGCGGGAGTAAGGTACTCACTGACAAATCCTCACTCTTATGTACAAAGCAATCTTGTAGGATTTGCAAATCTTCTTGAGTGTTGCAGGAATAATGATATAAAAGCTTTTTGCTATGCAAGCAGTTCAAGCGTTTACGGACTAAATGAAATACAACCTTTTAGCACCAAAGCAAATGTTGATCATCCCATAAGCCTATATGCAGCAAGCAAAAAGTCCAATGAATTAATGGCTCATGTTTACTCTCATTTATACCATTTGCCAACAACCGGTTTGAGATTTTTTACAGTTTATGGTCCTTGGGGAAGACCTGACATGGCTTTGTATCTCTTTACAAAAGCTATCATAGAAAATAAGCCCATAGATGTATTTAATTATGGAGATATGCAAAGGGATTTTACATATATCGATGATATAGTAAACGGTGTCATAAAAGTTATAGACAATCCACCCGAAGGAAACCCTTTATGGAGCGGAAAAGATCCAGATCCAAGCAGCTCAAAAGCACCATATAAAATATACAATATAGGAAACAATAATCCCGTGAAACTTATGGATTTCATTGAAGCGATAGAAAACAAGCTGGGTAAAAAAGCTAAAAAAAATATGCTACCAATCCAACCGGGAGATGTACCCTCAACCTATGCTGATGTGAGCGGACTCATAGAAGACTTTGGCTATAAACCGAAAACTTCCATAGAAGAAGGAATCAACAAATTTGTCGATTGGTACTTAGAATTTTTCAACATCTGACCTTACACGCTATAATGAGCAGCTTATTATAATGGTAGAGACTAAAGTCCCTGTAAACCCCTTGAAGCTTGCGAAAAGTTAGGACTTTTCGAGAGAAAAATGTGTAAGGTCAATTAATATATCAAAAGGAGTGATAAATGCCCAAACCTAAAATAGATGAAAATATAGGATGCGAAAATGAAGCATGCATAAAAAAGGATAAATGCAAAAGACAAGTTATAGCCAAAAATGGTTCAGCAAAAGAGATTAAAACATTTGGAGGCACAAAAGAAAAAGGATGTAGAAACTTTATCCAAAAGTAATAAGAGCGTTCAAAAATATGCATAAATTAGGTAAAAAAGTCAGGAGCTTAATCCCCTGACTTCGTCACTTTTCCAATTAAAACGACTATTACTATCGCATAGGAGTCTGTCGGATTAACTTAACCAAACAAACAGCAAAAATTGGATAAAATAAAAGATATAAAAAGCTAAAAGAAAGAGAAAAATTACA
>WFMT01000107.1 GCA_015488975.1 Campylobacteraceae bacterium
CAAGACAGTGTTTCTTGATATATTTGAATTTATTAACTCTAATGCATGAAGCAAGTCATAACTTTTTACAGCAATAATTATAAAATCAAATATTCCTAAATTTTTAGGGTTATCGGTAATAAAATCAGGCTCTATCGTATATTCTTCATTCTCATCTATAAGCTTAAGTCCATTTTTTTTGATAGCTTCAAGTTGTCTGCCCCTAGTTATAAAAGTTATCTCATCTTTACCCCTTAGTTTTAGCTTTGCACCGATATATCCTCCAACTCCACCAACTCCTAAAATTGCAATTCTCATAATATCAATCCTTATTGTGTTTTATTGGCAAAAAGTCCATTTTATCATCATCATAATAATAAATTTCTCCTGTTTCTATCTTATAATACCATCCTCGTATGGACAGAGTTCCATCTTTTACTTTTTTTGTAACCATTGGATATGTTAAAAGATTTTGCATTGAAAATACTGTAGATATTTGTTCTGTGTGTCTTAACTTCTCTTCGAAGCTAAAGTGCTGTGTAAATGACATATTTTCAACAATTTTTTTTGCTCTTTCACCTAATTCTAACCATTTTTTAAGGTGCGCCATAGACTTAGGGTCTAATTTATCTTTTTCATATACTCCTTTTATTGCACCACAATGAGAGTGACCACATATTATGATATTGCTGACATTTAAATGTGAAACTGCATATTCTATAGCGGCGGCGGTACCGTGAAATTCAACTTCCGGGTTAAAAGGCGGAACAAAGTTTCCGACATTTCTATATACGAAAAGATCTCCCGGTTCAGAATTGGTTATAAGACTTGGCACAACTCTTGAATCAGAGCATCCTATGAATAAAGCTTTGGGGTTTTGACCATTTTTAACGAGATCTACATATTTGTTTTGATTTTTTTTGAATGTCTCTTTTTGAAAGGATTTGACACCTTTTAATAGCTGAAATATACCCATATTTTTTCCTCGATTAATAGACTCAATTTTTATTTAAACAACTTTGAATTGTTATTAAAGTATTTTAGCTTTTTTATACTATAATTACAATACAACAAATCAATTACAGAGGGAAAACTTGAGAAAATTATTATTATTATTTTATGTATTTATATTTGCATATTCAGATACATATTTTGCAAGAGTGGAGCCATTGGAAATATATAAGATAAAAGCAAGTATCAGTGGAGAAGTTATTTTTTCAAACCTTTCAAAAGAGGGTAAGTATATAGAAAATGCATTGATTTTAAAAATAGATGATGCAGTTAATATAAAAGATCTTAAAATCTCTAAGCAGAAATTAAAAATTTTACAAGATATATTTTTGATTGATAAACAAAGAGTCAAAGACAGTGAAAGATCTTTTAAATTACAAGAAAGAAATTATAACAGGATAAAGGATCTTAAAACAAAATCTAGCTTTGAAAAAGATAATCGATTAGTGAGTGTTTTAAATACAAAAAGCGCATATCTAAATGCTAAGCAAAACCTTGAAAATCTAAAAACTTCCATAAATGCTTTAAAATATAAAATATTTGTTTTAGAAGATACAATATCGAAAAAAAATATAAAATTACAAAACAGATTTTTATATAAGCTGTATGTCAAAAATGGAGACTTTGTCGTACCAGGGACAATTTTGATGGATACTGCAGATATTAAAAAAGCAAAACTTACGGTATATCTCTCTTATGAAGATATGATAAATTTAAATAAGAAGAGTATTTTTCTAAATGGCAAAAAGACAAATAGAAGATTTTACAGAGTTTGGAAAATAGCAGATAAAACCAATATAAGCTCTTACAAGGCAGAAATGATCATCCCCGCACCTAAAATATTCTCAAAAGTTGTAAAAATTGAAATTAAATAAAACAACTTGCCCACTTGATTGCTATGACGGATGTTCTATAGTATATGAAGATGGTAAACTAAAAGGAGATAAAGACCATCTTGTTACTAAAGGATATCTTTGTTCTAAAATGAATAAATTTTTAAAGTATGATAGGCTGACATCTGCACTATATAATGGTAAAAAAATTGATTTGCAAGAAGCCTTAAAAGTGCTTGCAGAAAAAATTCATCAATATAAAAATGAAAATAATATCTTTTTCACAGGCAGTGGTAATCTCGGGCGGTTACAAAATATGCCAAAAGAGTTTTTTTCAAAATTTAATTTTACTCAATGCGAAGGTTCGCTTTGTGATGGAGCCGGAGATGCCGGTATACAAGAGGGTAGAGGAGCAAATTTAATAATCCCACCAAGCCAGATAGAAAATAGTGAAGTTGTAGTTGTATGGGGCAGAAATATTCAAGTTTCCAATTCTCATTTGATGCCGTTTTTAAAAGATAAAAAGATAGTTGTGATAGATCCTGTTGAAAATAATTTAGCAAAAAAAGCTGACTTATTTTTAAAAATTTTGCCAAGAGGAGATTATTATTTGGCACTTTTGGTTTCAAGGATTTTATATATTTCTCAGAATGAGGATACCGATTTTATAGAAAGTAAAACAAATAATTTTGATGATTTTGTAGAATTGTTTGAATCTATTCCAATAAAAAAATTATCTCAAAAATGTGATATACCTTTGGAGGTCGCATGGGAATTTGCTGAAATGATTACTTCAAAAAAAGTTACTTTTTTAGTGGGTATCGCTGTACAGAAGTATTTTATAGGTCATTTTGTATTAAGAGCTATCGACTCTCTTGCAGCAATGCTTGGACTTTTTGGAAGAGAAGGGTGTGGAGTTAGTTTTTTATCAAACAGTTTTTACGGATTTAAAAGTACTATTGCTTCACTGCCTAATAAAACAGATTTGCCGACAGTGGATTTTTCCAAATACTCTTTTACTTTTATACAAAACTCAAATCCACTTGTTAGCATGCCAAATAGTAAAAGTATAAAAGAAGGGATAGAAAAAAGTAAATTTGTCGTATATTTTGGATTATATGAAAATGAAACTTCAAGGCTTGCTGATCTTGTTATACCTGCAGTTGATTTTTTATCTAAAAATGATATTAGAACTACTTATGGGCATGAATTTATTGGAATGATGCCAAAGTTAAAAGAGAGTGAGTGCGGGATTAGTGAATATAATCTGACAAACTATCTTATGCAGAAATTTTTTGATACAAATTTAAAAAACGAACAAGAGTATATAGCTGAAATAGTTTCATCAAACAGCTTTAGTAAAGATGGATATTTAGCTTCTAAAATTTATGAAAAAATTCCATATAGCGATGGATTTTATACAGATGACGGAAAGTTTAATTTTTTAGATGATTTTGAAGATGACTTTGAACAGGATTTTGAAGATGACAATCAATACTATATTTTAACAGTTAAAAATAAATATTCGTTAAATAGCAGTTTTAAGTGCGATAATTTTCTATATATTCCACCTATTTTAGGATATAATGATGGGGATAAAGTGGAATTGACTTCATTGCATGGTAAAGCTGAATTTGCAGTGAAGATTGATAAGAGACTTAGAAGAGATTGCTTCTTAACTTATGCAGGCAATGCAAAATACAATTATTTGACTCCTTCAATATGCAGTCTTAAGGGAACTTGTGCTGTTTTTCAAGAGCTTAAAGTAAGTATGAAAAAAATTATTACTTAAGGATAGAATTGGAGATATCCGTAGTTATACCTACTTTCAATAGAGCAAATTTGGTTTTTAAAGCAATAGAATCAGTTTTGAAACAAACTTATAAAGCAAGTGAGATAATTGTTATTGATGACGGCTCTAACGATGAAACAAAAAAAATAGTCGAAAATTATGATATAAAGTATTTTTATCAAAAAAACAGTGGTGTAAGCAGTGCAAGAAATAAAGGTATTAAAGTTGCAAGATATGAATGGATAGCTTTTTTAGACAGCGATGATGTTTGGAGAGAAGACAAGCTTCAAAAACAAGTAGATTTTCATATAGAAAATAAAGATATATTATTTTTTCATACCGGAGAAAAATGGATACGGGATGAAAAGCCGGTAAAATATCCAAAAAGACTTAAAAAACCTGAAGGCAAATGTTTTTTAGACAATCTCACAACTTGCAAAATTGCGGCAAGTTCTGTTTTGTGTCATAAAAAAATATTTGATAAAGTCGGAATGTTTGATATAGGTTTTAGAGTTTGTGAGGATTATGATATGTGGTTAAGAATTTCTTTGCATTACAAAATAGGGTTAATAGACGAAAATCTTATCACTAAATATGCAGGAGAAAGAAATCAACTCTCAAAAACAATATTTGCAATAGACAGGTATCATATAAGATCATTGATTAAATTTTTAAATACAAAATATCACCGTGAAGTTTTAAATATAATAAAGTTAAAATATGAAATTTTAAAAAAAGGGGCATTAAAATATAATAATATGGAAATTATTGAAGAGTTTAATGAAATTCTTTTAAAGAGTTAATAAGACCACTATGCTTGGAGCTAATTTATAAACTGACCTTACGCACTTTTTTCTCGAAAAGCCCTACTTTTTGTAAGCTTTAAGGGGGTCATAGGGACTTTGAGTTCTTGTCATTATAACGAGCTTTGCTCATTATAATGCGTAAGGTTAGCTATTCATATCTCAATGCATCTATTGGATTTAGATTTGCTGCTTTTTTAGCTGGAATAAATCCGAATATTACACCTATAAATACTGAAAAGATAAATGCTATTATCATAATATTTATATTAAAAATTACATCAAGATGCATAAAATAATCTATTATATAAGTGATTCCTATACCAAAAATTATCCCTATAATGCCACCTATTGAGGAAAGAACTCCTGATTCAATTAAAAATTG
>WFMT01000108.1 GCA_015488975.1 Campylobacteraceae bacterium
CAAAAAGATTATTTTGCCTATATATCAAATGGCTTACAAAAAAGTCCTATCATCAAAGATAATAATAAAACCTTAAAAATAGGCTCAAATACAGATAAACTGTTTTTTATAAAAAGTATCGATGCAAATCAAACAAATGTTTTTCTCTCTTTTGGAATATTTTCAAAAGAAGATAACAGCAGTATAAAGTATATATCAAAATGGATAAAAATAGGATTGAAAAGTAATAATATAAATAGTTTCAATGCCCAAATACCTCAAAATTATGATTTGCAAAATGGAAAAAATATATTTATTCAAAATTGTATAGCTTGCCATAGGTACAATAATGTAAAAATAGCTCCACCAAATATAGCTCCAAATCTTACAAATATAGGCGGATGGGCAAATAAAGAATTTCTAAAACAGTCCATTTTGAATCCTACTGCCGACATAAATCCAAATTTTAAAGAAGCACTTAAAAGAGGAGATATTACAGCAATGCCATCATTTAACTGGCTTGAAGAAAAAAATATGAATGATTTATTATATTTTTTGGAAAACTTAAAAGCAAAAGATAAAATAGAAGAGGATGCTAACTTGACCTCAAGATAAAGTTAAAATCATATTTGATGTGGCACTTTATGCGAATCAAACTTGGTATGTCATAACCTTTTTATTTTCATCTACTCTATTAGATAAGAAAATACTTGTCAAATCTTTTTTAAAAATTCCAAAAAACCTTTGATGATGCAAGAGGGCTCAGGGGGACACCCTTTTATGTGATGAGTAACTGGCAATATCTTTTCAATCTCACCTTTTATAGCAAATGTTTTATCAAAACTTGAAAGATTAAGAGGACAATCTCCCAAAGTTATCACCCATTTTGGAGAAGGTAATTGCTCATAAACTTCTATTAAATGATGTTGCATATTGAAAGTATTTACTCCACTCACCAAAAGAACATCAGCATGTCTTGGACTTGCCACAAAATAAATACCAAGCCTCTCAAGATCATAATAAGGGTTACTTAGTGCATTACATTCAGCTTCACAAGCGTTGCAACTACCACTATCTACCATTCTCACGGCCAAACTTCCTGCAAATCTTTTTTTGATACTCTCTTTTATATCCTTTTTAATCTTCTCGATTTCATGATCTATCTCAAGACCTTCAGTTTTTAATCCCTCATCAAATCTCTTTTTCCAAAACCGCAACATTTTATCTTATTCCTCATTCTTGCTTATCAATTTCATAAATCATTTCCAGCATAACTTAAATCACAACTTTTGTTGATAAGTGGAAAATCGGCTATGATATTTCCGCTCATCATTAAATGAACTGCCTGCCAGTTGATAAAACTTGGATCTCTTGCGAAAAATCTATCCACAAGACCGTTTTTAATCTTTAAATACAAGTACAATTCCCCAATAGAACTCTCAACAAAGGAGCTGTATTCGCCATCATTTAAATCCCCAAATTCTGTCTTTTCTGCATCAAAATCCAAAAATTCTTTTATCATAGCACATGAGTTAAACACTTCATTAGCTCTTAAGTTAAATCTAGCCGCCACATCACCGCTTTTTTCTCTTTGCATTTTGAAACCATTTTTTTTATAAAATTCATTATTTCTCACATCTACTTTAAGTCCGCTTGCCCTTGCTACAACACCTACACAAGAGTATTTTAACGCATTTTTTGTTCTTAAGATACCAGTTGTGTCAAACCTATCCCAAAGAGAAGGCATATCATCAATCCAATCTTTAAACCATTTTATATCTTGCTCAAGACTCTCAATAAAATCTAAAAACTTATCTTTATCAAATCCCACACTATTACCACGGATTGCTCCAAATCCAAATCTATGTGAAGTTATATCTTTTAAAATTCTTCTAACTTCTTCAGCTTTTTGAGAGCAAAACGCCAAAGCAGGAGCAAATCCCGCATCATTTGGTATGAAACCAAGATCATTTATATGATGAATCACCCTCTCAAGCTCTATCAATAATGCATTATACTTTTTGACTCCCATTGGCAATTCTACCTTAGAGCTTTGCGAAAGAATATCAAGATAAGCCACCTGATAAGCCATACTTTCAATACCACTTATTTTCTCAATGATTTCAATAGCTTCAAATGGAGTTTTTCCCTCTATCATCTTTTCAATAGCCCTGTATGTATAAAAATGTCTTACTTCAAGATGAAGCATGTTTTCGCCCTCTTGCGAAAATTGAAAATGTCCCGGTTCTATGATACCAGCATGCACAGGACCAACACCCACTTCAAAAACCCCATCGCCTTTTATAACTTCATATTTATAAGGCTCAAATTTACAAAATTCAACTTTGCCATCAAAGTTTTTTCTCATCGGATACACTTTCTTTGGAAACCTTTCATGGTGTACAAGCTCCCGCTCATCGAAACTACCCTCAAATTTTATACCAAAATCATCTTTTATCTTTCTCTCAAACCAAATGGCAACTGGATATTTTTTGGTTATACTCTTTATCACTGGATTACTTTTTGGCACAATTGTTTTAACGGTTTTATCTTCAAAGATATCAATAATTTCAAAATTTTCTATATTATCACTAGCAAATCTTGCAACCAATCTCATCTTTGTCCCTTAAGCTTTATAGCTGAGAATAAAATCACTAAACAAAGTCCTGTTAGTGAAAAAATAACAGCCCTACTCTCTCCAAAATACTTCCACACAAGTCCGATAGCAACTGCACCCAAAGCACCACTTAGTGCCACCCCACCATATAAGATTCCATACACCGTACCTTTATTGAGAGCATTTACAGAGATATAAGCTCTCAA
>WFMT01000109.1 GCA_015488975.1 Campylobacteraceae bacterium
GTATGGTAATGTACCTTGATAAAGTTCCTGCCCGTGAAGAGGGAATGCAACCTTTTGAATTTATGTTAAGTGAATCTCAAGAAAGAATGCTGATTTGTGCCAAGAAAGGGTATGAAAAAAAAGTTTTAGAAATTTTTAAAAGCTGGGATTTAGATGCAGAAGTAATCGGGGAAGTTACAGATACCGGGAATATGGAGCTTTTTTGGTATGAAAAAAAAGTAGCAGATATACCGATAGATCCTATAGCCCAAGAAGCTCCTGTGCTTGATAGGCCTATAAAAAAACCAAACTATTTAAATGATATTAAAAATATAAAAGCTGACTTTAGTAATTTGGATGTAAATGAAGTTTTTGATAAACTTATGCGTTCAAGTGAAGTGGCAGATAAATCATGGATATATAAGCAGTATGATTCAATGGTTCAAACAAATACAGTTAAAGGTCCAGGTTCGCTGGATAGTTCTATGATAAGAGTTAAGCAAACAGGTATCGGACTTTCTATGAGTAGTGATTGTAATCCAAGATATTGTTATATTGATCCGCTTGGTGGGGCTGCTGCTGCTGTTTTGGAAAGTGGTAGAAATGTTGCCATGAGTGGAGCGGTGCCAAAAGCTATAACAGACTGTTTAAATTATGGAAATCCTGAAAACCCTGAGATTATGTGGCAATTTGCAAAAGGTTGCGAAGGAATCAAAGAGGCTTGTAAGAATTTAAATACTCCAGTTGTAAGTGGTAATGTATCACTTTATAATGAAACAAATGGCGAGGGTATATTTCCAACTCCTGCTATAGTTATGGTTGGTGTGATTAATGATGTGCAAAAGTCAATACCAAGTTTTTTCCAAAAAAAAGGTCATTCCATCTATATTGTGGGTGAAACTTTTAGTGATTTTGGGGGGAGCCTTTTACTTAAAGAAGTTTTTGATGAAGTAAGTGGAGTGCTACCTAAAATTGACTATGAAAAAGAGTTGAAGTTATGGGAATTTGTAAAAATTGCAAATGAACAAGACTTATTGAGTTGTGCAAAAGATATTAATGTGGGCGGAATAGCCGTATCTTTAGCTAAAATGTCTGCCTTAAGCTCTTTTGGTGTTAATGCAAAAGTTAATGTAAAACAAGAGATAAATCTTTTTAGCGAGTCTTTCTCAAGAGCAATTTTAGAAGTTAAAAATGATAAAGAATTTGAGAAAATTGCAGATAGACTTGGAATTGTTTATGATAAAATCGGTACTGTGGAGAGTAAAGATATTTTTCGAGTAAATAGTATAAAAAAGGATATGGACACACTTAAGAATAACTATTTTAATACATTTAAAGATTTGATACAGAGCGATTTGTGAGATTTATTTTTTTAATTATTCTTTTTATATCTTCACTATTTTCCAAACAGTGTGCAGACCAATATAATCCTAAGAAATTTTTGGATGCACCTGATAGATTTGGTGAGATCATTGATGCTAATTTGAAAAATATAAAATTATTCGGAAGTGCAAAAGAGTATTTAAAACTTCATTTCAAAAAAATGAAGATATGTGATAAAATCTACTTTGTTAAAAAAAAATCATTCATCAAAAAAGGTGATTATATTTATCCTGTAAAAAGTGGATTGTGGAAATATCATATAAATAAATATGACAAAATTGATGAAATTGATATTGCTGATGTGTATAATTATAAAGACTCTATAGGTAGTATGTCAGATGAAATAAATAGTGATTTTGAAGGTTTATGGCGTAGAACAGGCGGAAGTGCTTATGAAGCAAAGTTACTGCCAGAAGATGCACAAATAAGATATGGAAAAAAATATATAGCGCTGAGTGTTTATCTGTATGGGTTAAGAGGTGATTCAACTGAACTTAATACAACTATTGTTGATTATCATATTTTAAACTATACCCGCGAAGTTGACAAATTTATGGAATGTAGTGAGAAAAATAAAAAAAAGGATATGTTAGAATGAAAAGAGCATTATTGAGTGTTAGCGACAAAGAAGGAATTGTACAATTTGCAAGAGCGTTGAATGAAATGGAGTTTGAGATCATATCAACTGGAGGAACTTACAGACTTTTAAAAGAGAATAATCTCAAAGTTACTGAGATAACTGATGTTACCAAGTTTCCAGAGTGTTTTGATGGTAGGGTAAAAACACTAAATCCATATATTCATGGAGGAATTTTATACAGAAGAGATAAGGATTTACATAAAAATGAAGCAAGAAAACTTAA
>WFMT01000110.1 GCA_015488975.1 Campylobacteraceae bacterium
TACTTAAACAGTAAAAAGAGTATAAAGATTTATTTAAAAAAAGATTGGGCGACTGCTGATAAAAATGAGTTTTCCCAAATTTTTGATTTTTTAACAAATTATTTGAAACTGTATCAAAAAATATTGAGAAAAAAAATAATTTTTGTAAAAAATTTAACAATCAATATAAATAATGATATTTTTAAAAACAAACATATAGATTTAATCGCTACTCTTGGAAAAAACCAAAATAAAAATAAACAATATCTTTACGGTAATAACAGGGTTTTTGATCTATTCTACGCATTTGCTATTGCAATAGATAAAAAAAATCCCTCTTTTAATGAAATAAATAAAAAAGGAGAGAGATTAGCTGTAGTTAAAGGATTTGCTAAAATTAACTATATAAAAAAAATGTATCCAAACATAAAACTTATTGAGTGCTCTTCCAATTATGATGCTTTAAAATTTGTTTTACAAAAAAAAGCTGCATATGCCTTTGGTAATTATTTTATCTTTAAATATCTAATTTATAAAAATTTTCTCTCAGGTCTAAGAATTAAATTACAAAATAAAGATAAAAATCTTACATGTACCCCAGAATATCTCGCTTTTGATAAAAATAATAAAATATTAAAAGATATATTTAATAAAGCATATACTCAAATAGATAAAGAAGAGATATACCTTTTACAATCAAAATGGCTCCCTTTACCTACTGCAAGAAAGATATTTCTTACAAAAAAGGAAAAAAAGTTTATAAAAAATCATATCTTAAGTATTAACATTACAACAACTTGGATGCCATTTAATTTTGAAGACAAAAATGGAAAAATTGCTGGTATAGGCATAGACTATTGGAAACTTATAGCAAAAAAGGTTCATTTAAAATATAAATTTTTTAAAGCAAAAACTTTTACAGAAGTCTTGAAAAATATAAAAATAAAAAAATATGATTTAAATATAGCTACCAGTAAAACTTTTGACAAAGAGTCTTTCGCACTTTTTACCAAAACTTATGAAAAATTTCCCATTGCGATAGCAACAAAGAAAATAAATAATTTTATAACAACAGGAGTTAATCTCGAAAATAAAAAAGTAGCTGTTGGAAAAAGTTACAGTACATATTTTTTACTAAAAAGCATGTATCCCAAGATAGATTTCATATTAACAAAAGATACTAAAGAAGCACTATATCTAGTCGAAAATGGTACTGCTTTTGCAGCAGTTGACATAGAGCCTTCTTTGAGATATCAAATAATTAAAAATAATTTTAATGATATATACATAACTGGTATTACTGGGATTGATTTTAACCTACAAATAATGGCAAGAGATGATTATGCTATTTTAATATCGATATTAAATAAATCAATAAATTCAATAAGTAATCAAGAAAGAATTAAAATATATAAAAAATGGATGGGAGTAAAAAAAGAGCAAATAAATTATATGCTTATTGCTAAAATAACTTTTTTCTTTTTCTTTGCTCTTTTTATATTGCTATATTTTTATATTAGGCAAAAGAGGTTGAAAAAAGAGGTTGAAAGACTGAACAAAACACTTAAAAAAAGAATTAAAATAGCCATACAAAAAGAAAAAAAACAACAACTTGCAACACTTCAACAATCAAGGCTCGCCCAAATGGGAGAAGCTATATCTATGATAGCTCATCAATGGAAACAACCTCTTAATGCACTGATATTTTTAAATAGCACTATTATCGTTAAATATAAAAATAACACTATAACAAAAGAGGTAATGGATCAGTTTGAACAAAGGTCAGGAAAGATTATTTCACAAATGGCACAAACAATTGATAATTTTAGAAATTTTTTTAAACCGGAAAAAGAAAAAAAGATATTTTCTCTTAGCAGTACCATATTTGAATCCATAGAAATCTTGCGGCCTCTACTTAAAAAACAAGATATAAATCTTAATATAAATCTTAGTAAAGATATAAAAATATTTGGCTATAAAAATGAGTTTGGGCAGGCAATACTAAATATAATAAATAATTCTATAGATGCATTTTTAGAAAGAAATATCAAAGATAAAAAGATAACTATAACACAATTTGTAAAAAATCATATAACAACTATCATTATAAAAGAAAATGCGGGAGGAATAAAAAAAGAAGTTCTTCCACATATTTTTGAACCTTATTTTACAACAAAAGAAAAAAATGGTGGTGATGGTATAGGATTGTATATGACAAAGCTGATTATAGAACAACATATGAATGGGAGCATATATATAGATAATATCAAAAATGGTATAGAAATAAAAATAATTTTAGGAGTAGTTCAAGATGAGAATAATGCCAACAGATAGAGAAATTAAATTAAATCCAAAAAAGTATATATTAAGTACAACCGACTTGGAAGGAAATATCACAAAAGTAAATGATTATTTTATTGAAATTTGCAAATATTCACAAGAGGAGCTTATAGGAGCAAACCATAATATAGTAAGACATCCTGATATGCCGAAAGCTATCTTTGCTCTTATGTGGCAATATATTCAAAATGGGCAAAATATCACTGCAATTGTTAAAAATATGGCAAAAAACGGAGACCACTACTGGGTTATTACAGATTTTGAAATCAGAAGAGATCACGATGGTAATATAAACAGATACATGGCTTTTAGACAGGCAGCTCCAAAAAAAATTGTCAGAACAATAGAGCCGTTATACAGAAAACTTTTAGAGATAGAAAAGGCTGACGACATGGAAGCTTCATTGGAATATTTGTTAAATTTTGTAACAGAGCAGGGTACTGATTATAATGGCTATATACAAAAACTGGAGAAAAGAAGCCAATTGACTCTATTTATCCTAAGCAAAATTAAAAAGTTATTTTTATAAATTATTTTCATTAAATATTTTTATACCATTTTGGCTCAATAAAGAAGAAGTAACTCCTTGTGCTTTTTTTAAAACTCTACTAAAACTACCATCATAAATATAATTACTACCGCATGAGGGAGAATTTTCTTTTAAAAGAGCTTTTTTGATATTTAATTTTCTACAAAGAGATAGTGCTTTACTTGCACCTTTTAAAAATTCGTTTGTTACATTTTGATTTTTATTATTTACTATCTTCATAGGTTTAAATGAGACTATTTCAGAAGGCAACCTGGGAGTAGGCAAACCCCCTTCTACTTCAGGACAAAAGGGAATAAGCTCATATTTCTTTGATAATTTGGATAAATTTTCAAGTTTATTGTTACCACCGTTATATTTAACATTAACTCCAAGCAAACAGGCACTTACAAGCAATTTTTCTTTAACTGACAAACTCTTTTATCCTTTTGATTCCTTCAACTATACTCTTTTCATCTGTAGCAAAAGAAAATCTTACATAGCCCTCACTTCCAAAACCAATACCTGGTATCACAGCTACACCTTTTTTGGATAATAACTCTTGTGAAAATTTCATTGAATTAGTACTTATATTTTTTATATTAATAAAAAGATAAAATGCACCATCTGGTAAGATTACAGAAAGTCCGTCAATCTCATTGATAAGTTTAACTGCTAAATCCCTTCTTTTTTGAAACTCTTTTCTCATAAATTCTATGTCTTTATCAGCTCTTCCATCAAGTCCGGCGATAGCTGCATGTTGAGTTATTGAGTTTATATTGGATGCACTTTGACTTTGTAGTTTTTTCATAGCATTTATAAGTTCTTCATTTGGTGTTGCAAGATAGCCAAATCTCCAGCCTGTCATAGCAACTGATTTACTAAGACCATTGACAGTTATGGTTCTTTTAAACATATCATCATTTATGCTTGCAACAGAAA
>WFMT01000111.1 GCA_015488975.1 Campylobacteraceae bacterium
ATGTGGATTTATAAAACTTGAAAAACTTCGGCTAAATTATAAAATATATTGAGGCTCTTAAAGTTGCCTATAGAAAAGTTGGAGAATTACAGGTTGCTTAGATTTGTAACAGTTTTTCAACTTTGTAAATTTGGATTATCGTAACATCAGTAAATAAAAAAGAGAGATAAAATGAAAAATTTTAAATATCTAATAATTTCACTCATATTAGTAGTAATTTCAGGATGTGTAAATGCTCCTAAAAAACCTACCTTTATCAAACAAAATGACTACTCTTATCTTAAAGAGTACCTAAACTTTCAGATAAAAAAAGATATGGAAAAATACGATATAAAAGGTTTAAGTATCGCTATTGTAGATGGGGATAAAACTATTTGGCAAAAAGGTTTTGGTTTAGCAGATGAATCAAAACAGATAAAAGCAACAGCAAAAACCGTTTATAGAATTGGCTCTATCTCTAAAGTTATAACGGCTACACAGATTATGAATATGTACAATCAAAAAAAGATAGATATTGATGCACCTGTAAACAACTACTTAAAAGATTTTTCAGTAAAGAGTCGTTTTTCTCATGATAAGCCTATAACTATTCGTTCTATATTATCTCATCATTCAGGACTTCCATCAGATATATTAGCAGGAATGTAGGTTGACAACCCAGTTTCATTAGAAAATTTAATGATACAAATACAAGGTGAGTATTTAGCAAGTTCACCACAAACAATGTATAAGTACTCAAATATTGGCTATTCAACTTTAGGTAGAGTAATAGAGATAGTAGAGAATAAGCCTTTTTCACAAGTTATGTGTGAAGAGTTACTTCAACTTACTGGTATGCTTAACTCTTCATTTAAACTTTCTGCTGATATGGACAAACTTTATGCAAAAGGTTATAGAGATTCTAAAGAAGCTAAAAGAACACCTTTAAGAGATTTACCAGCTGGTGCGATGCTCTCAAATGTTGAAGATATGAGTAAGTATATAAAATATATTTTTTCTCATGAAAAAGAATTAAACGAAATGTTTAAACCTCAGTATGATAAGTTAAAACTAGATTTTAATCATAAAGTTGGATTAGATTGGATTTTAGGAGGTGTTACATCTCCTTTATCTGACTCTATCGTTTGGCACAATGGGGCGGGTGTACCACATCAAGCACATATATCTCTACTAAAAGATAAAAAATTAGGTGTTATTATTTTATCAAATACAGATGAAGCAAGTCAGTTTATAACAGAACTTGGGATAAAAAGTCTTGAACTAGCTTATGAAGCTAAATATGCAAAACAGTTACCTAAAATAAAACAACCTAGTGATATAAAAGAGATTCGTTTAGATACAAAGATACTACAAAAATATGTTGGGAAATATGTTGTATTTGGTAATATGACAGATATTAAACTTCATGATAATCATTTACAAATTAGCTTATGGGGAAATGATTTAGAGCTAATACCCATAAATGAAAACACCTTTATTCCTAAAGCGACTGCTCTTGGTTTTATATCTATTCCACTTTTAAAGTTTTCTCTTGAATTTAAAGAAGTTGATGGGAAAAAGATAGCACTGCTTCATGGATTACCTGCTCCTTTTGCATTTGAAAAGATTCCTAAATATTCTATATCACAAGCTTGGAAGAATAGATTAGGACTATATAAAACAGATACAGAAGATGAGAACTTTAAAATAGACAACTTGACTTTAAAAGTTGAGGATGAAACACTCTATTTCGATATGAAACTTAAAGGTAAAGATTCTGCAAATAGCAGTATATTTAAAATGGCATTAAATCCAATATCTGATACAAAAGCCATAGTTATTGGACTTGCTAATGGTGAGGGTGCAACTGTACAAGTAATAGATAATAAACTTTATTACTCAGGGTTTATTTTTGAAAAGTAATTTTTTATTACTTCTAGTGATTTTACTTATATTTACAGGCTGTAGCAACAGTGTAAATAAGTTTAAAATATTTTTACCATCATCACTAGTAGATATGCATGAAATATCTAAAAATATTTATGTTGATAGTGATATGACCTTAAGACAACAACAGACTTTATTAAACGAAGTTTTAGAAGCTAAAAAAAATGTTAAAAATATTTGGGGAAGTGTTGAATCAAAACCTATAATTTATGCTTGTTCAACAAAAGAATGTAGTACTAATTTAGGTATAGGAGGGAGAGCCTATCATGTCAATAATCATATTATACTTTCACAAAAAGCTTTAAGTAAAGAGTTAATAAGTCATGAGTATTCACACGCTGAACTTTATACGAGAATTGACAGCTTTTTTAAATGGAAAAAAATTCCTAACTGGTTTGATGAGGGTCTTGCTGTTTTAGTGGCTCATGATGTGCGACATGATAAAAGAGC
>WFMT01000112.1 GCA_015488975.1 Campylobacteraceae bacterium
ATCAGTTCCATCATAAGGTTGATGATTTAAAATAATAGTTGTCATCTTATTTTCCTTGATTTAAAGTCACATTTCCTAATCCAGTTTTTACAGGATAACCAGCTTTTGCCCAGCCTTTTAAACCACCTTTGAGAGTTGTTGCATTTTCATACCCCATCTTTTTTAAGACTTGTGCCGCAAGTGCCCCACGACCACCACTACGACAATAAGTTACTATTATCACCTCTTTGTCTTGAATCAGTTTATTTACTTTCCATTCTAAATTTCCACGCGTAATAGCTATGAACTGCTCTTTGTTCATATCATTAAATGGGATACTACCCTCTGCTCTTTGCTTACTCTCTCTAACATCAAGAACAATAACATCTTCATCTTCATCAAGTAAACTTTTTAGTTTTTTAGCAGACATCTCACCCACCTCTTTTTGTGCTTGTTTTATCAAGCCCATCTTGCTCATTGACTCGGCCATCAATGTTGTTGTAAATAGTAATGCAATTACTAATAATAGATTTTTCATATCTTTTTCCTTTTAATTTTAAATTAATTGTTTTAGCGTACAGGTAAGTATGCATAGCCTTCATTTTGTTTCTCTATGAGCCCCATAGATGAACTTGGAACAAGTTTTACAAATTGATATATATCTTCTTGTGTTAATTCTGCTTTTAGCATATTTGCTTCACACATAAGAAATTCTACCTCATATATATCACTAGCAGCGGCAATACGGATTTTTAGGTCCTTATTTGCTTTAACTAACTCTGCTTGATCTTTATAGGGTGAATTGGCGAGATCTTTAACAAAAAACTTGAAAGCATCTCCATGAATGACTACAACTGCATCAAACTCCTGCATAATTCCCTGATAGTGAGCGGTATATCTAGCAACACCACTTAAAATCCTTTGCACTAAGTTGTGTAGCCATTACAGGTAAGATACTTAATGCAATTAGAAAAATTAGATTCTTCATTTTTTTCATTTTTGACTCCTTTAATTTTAAGCATACTAACCTAGTTATGTAAAATCTAAGTAAAATATACTTTCCTATATGCATATTTAGGCATTTAACTAAATAATTAATAGTATGGTATAATATTTAAATTAAAATGTCAAGGAAAAAAATGTTAGATATGAAGCAAAAGATAAAAATTTTTAAAGCCTTAGGAAATGAAACCCGCTTTTTAATTTTTAAAAATGTCTTTACAGGTGGTTACACATGTTCACTTGATAAAAAAGATAAAAATGTTAAAGTTAGTTCACATGCTACTTGTGTTAGTACAATAGCTGAACATTTTGATTTCTCACTTCCTACCATTTCAAAACATTTAAAAGAGTTAAGAGAAGCAGATATCATCACTATGGAGAAAAAAGGCAACAAAATATACATAGAGCCTAACATAGAAACAATTCGTGAGTTAGGTGGCTGTTTTAGTGTATTGGTTGATAATTTTGAATCAAACAGAGAGCTCTTTTTTGGGGATGTTGTAGTTAGTTAAATGGCAAAAATAAAAAGTTTTAGATGCTATTGAGGGAGTCGGGGAAAAGCTTCCATTTAATAATGAAAATTTCAACTTTGTTTTCATAAATACTACAATATGTTTTTTTGACAACCCTGAAAAAGCATTACAAGAGGCTTATCGCGTCATTAAAAAGAATGGATTTATAGTGATAGGCTTTATAGATAAAGATTCCAAACTTGGCAAAAAATATCAGATAAAAAAGGATAAAAGTAAATTTTACAGTGAGGCAACTTTTTTTCGCAAGAAGAGGTGAATAAAATAGTTACAAAAGTTGGTTTTGAAAAACCAATATCTAAGGTTGTCCCAAATACAGACAACTCTTTTATTTTTATGAAAAGTTTTAAGGAAAATTTATGAGTTATGAAGATTTTGAGATAGCTCTTGAGACATTACAAATAGTATCGCGGACAACCTCTGTTGAGCTAAAGAATAAATATCAACAATTATCAAAAAAGTATCATCCAGATATGCTAGATGGTGATGAGAAAAAATTTAGAGAAGTAAATGAGGCTTACAAAACAGTGCAGTCTTATATGAAAAATTTTAGATTTCAATTAAATGAGGAGGAATTTTATCAGCAAAATCCATTTTCAAAAAAATCTTCTGATTGGTTCTATGATTTTTAGAATATTATTATATTAATATTCAATTATGTAATTTGCTAAATAACTTTATATTAGTTATTATTTTATAAAATATTATGAAGGTTAGTTGATGTTAAATATGGAAGATAAAATAAAAATCTTTAAAGCTCTTGGGAATGAAACAAGGTTTAAGATTTTTAAAAATATTTTTACAGGTGGATATGCTTGTTCTATCGACAATTCACAACCAAAAGAGGACCTTATAGCTCAGGCTACTTGTG
>WFMT01000113.1 GCA_015488975.1 Campylobacteraceae bacterium
AGGGTTATGATATCTTGGAAAATTAAAGAATTTTTATGAAGCTTTGCTATTAAAAAAGGAAACCGTAAGATGAAAAGTAACAATATAATTATAGGTGGTGGAATTACCGGCTTAATGTGCGCTTATATGCTTATTAAAAAAGGACACGGGGTTACTGTCATAGATAAAGGAGATATTAGCGATAATACTTCTTTTGGCAATGCCGGCTTAGTTTCTCCTTTTGAAGAACTGCCACTGTCAAGACCTGGTATAATCGCAGATACGATCAAATTAATACTAAAGAATCAAAGCCCTCTTATAATAAATGGTATTTCTCCAAAAATAATAAAATGGCTTTACTTATTCACTAAAAATGCAAATAAACAAAGGCTAAAAAGAACTCTCATACTTTTTGAAAAATATGGTGAAATTACTATGGCTCATTATAAAAGTATGGCTAAAAATGATTTTGATTTTGATTTTCAGCCAACAGGTGTTGCTATGGCATATACTGATTTGGAAACATTTAACAATGATGCAAAAGTATGCGAAGATAATCCATACAAAGATATTTGGGATACAAATAAAACAAAAGAGATGATTCCATGTGTTAACGAAAAAGTTATCGGATCAATATTTCTAAATAGAAATGCTCATCTAAATCCTGCATCTCTTATGAAAAATTTGGTCAAATTTTTAAAAGAAAAAGGTGTAAATTTCGTTTTAAATACAGAAATTATAAATTTTGAATTCAAAAATAAAAAAGCCATAAAAGCTATAAGTAAAAATAAAGACTTTGTTGCGGATAATTTTATAATTGCGACAGGTGCTGATATCTCACTTTCAAGAAAAACCGGAACAGACCTTATGCTTACACCAGCAAAAGGATACAGTATGACTTTTAAAATGGCAAAGAAACTCAAACCAAAAGTTGCTGTCCTTTTTAAAGATCAGTTTATAGGTTTAGTACCTAGAAAAGAAACCGTAAGAATAACAAGTAAGTTAGAACTAGGTAATTATGATTTTACATATAAGATGAAAAGATTTGAGAGTATATTAAATATACTAAAACCTTTTATTGTAGAATTTCAAATGGAAGATATTAAGTATTGGACAGGATTTAGACCATTAACACCAAATGATATACCTCTTTTTGGCAGGGATGAAAGTTATGAAAATATCATTCATGCCAACGGCATGGGTTGGCTTGGCATCACTTTTGGACCAGCCATAGGCGATATCATCAGCAACCTCATAGATAAAGAAATAAAAAATAAAAAAAGCGATGACCTTCTTTTATTTTCAGGATTTTATCAAGGATGCTGAGAATTATTTTTACAACATCCACTCTCTCGAAGTGCGTTTATTATATCATCCGTAGATGGATTTTGTGAAATTTCGAATTTTTGTATATAAATATTATCTATATCAACAGAATATTTTTTTGCTGCATATTCGATAAGCAACTTTTTAAAATCCTCTTTTCCTTTAGAAGTTATCAGATTTTCTACATAAAAACTACCTATAACAACATTCAAAGCATCTATTATTTTATAATTTTCATCTTTTACATAACTACCCACTATTATCAAACTCATCTTGACCTCTTTTGGAGCTTTATCTATTTTTGAAAATATGTCAGTAGTAAAGTTATTTACATCCAAAGTCTGGGCAAATATAAAAACAGGTAAAATAATAAGCAATAAAATCTTTTTCATATCAAGTCCTACAAAAATTTGATAAAATTATACCAACTATCAAATTTTTTTTCTATTAAATTATTTACTATTTATAAAACTTTATTAGTCGATTTGCAAGTTCTATAGTGTCCCGCAGGATAAATTTGCACCACGAATATATTTTGTGCAACATCTTGATTATAATTTAAGAAACAATCGGAGTAAATGCTTTTGTGCTTACTCTTACTTTGCTGCCTATTTTTAGATTTTTTGTTTCATTCTCACTCAATACCACCTCAACAATCTGTTGTCCGATTGCAACTATGGCTATATATATAACATCAACTTTGACTATATCTAAAAGCTCTCCCTCGAAAGAGAATTTTTGGCTACCGCTTGTTTTTAAAAGTATATCCTTTGGCTTTCCAAAAGATACAACCTCCGCCTTATCAAGTACCATTACTTGGTTTGCAAGTTTATATATCTCACTTGGATCATGACTTACCATAAATATAGTTGTTTGAAACTCTTTTTTAAGACTGATTATCTCTTGTTGAAGCTTATTTCTCATGGCAGGATCTAAAGCCGAAAGAGGTTCATCCATCAAAATAAGCTTCGGTTTATTTATAAAAGCTCTCACAAGCGCCACTCTTTGCTGTTGCCCACCACTTAAAGTATGCGGATATCTCTCTTTATACTCATAAAGCTTGGTAATTTTTAAAAGATAGTTTGCTAAAGTTTTATCATTTTTTATAAAAAGTATATTTTGCATCACAGTCATATTTGGAAACAAGGCATAATCTTGAAATACAAATCCAATATCTCTTTTTTGTGCAGGTAGAGAAAACTTATCTTTAAGCCATATCTCATCGCCAACTATTATCTCTCCTTTAGCTTTTTCAAGTCCCGCCAATATTCGCAAAAATGTAGTCTTACCACTCCCGCTCTCTCCTGATATAGCCAAAAAACTATCTTGTTTTATATTTAGTTTTATATTTAGACTCATATTCATATTCGGTGCATAAATTTCTTTGTTTATATTGATTTTTATCATATTTTACACTTATTTTTTTTATCTTGCATTATTATATAAACCTTCTGTTCATTTTATTATTAAATATATAAACACCGAGCAAGACTAAAAAACTAATAGCAACCATAATAGCACTATAAACATTAGCAGAAGTATAATCCATCTCTTCTACCATCTCATATATAGCAACAGAGGCTACTTTTGTTTTACCCGGAATGCTTCCTCCGACCATTAGCACTACTCCAAACTCACCAACAGTATGAGCAAAAGTTATAACTATTGCTGTTAAGATAGAAGGTTTTATATTTGGCAAAACTACTTTTAAAATAGTTTCTATTTTACCTTTGCCACCTATATATGAAGCTTCGAGTATATTTTTATTTAATCCCTCAAATCCATTTTGTAAAGGCTGAAGCATAAAAGGAAACGAGTATAAAGAACTAGCTATCACAAGCCCTGGAAAGTCAAAAACTAATTTTACTCCAAAGTACTTATTTAAAAAAGCTCCTATTGGAGAATTATATGAAAGTGCATAAAGTATATAAAACCCCAAAACAGAAGGGGGTAAAACTATGGGCAAAGCTGAAATAGCCTCTAAAAAAGGTTTAAATTTTGATCTTGTTTGAGAAAGATACCAGCCATAAGGGAGGCATATTGCAAAAAGTATGATTGTAGTTATAGAAGCCAACTTAAAAGACAGGATAAAAGGAGTAAAATCTATATGTTTTAATAT
>WFMT01000114.1 GCA_015488975.1 Campylobacteraceae bacterium
CACTCAAACTGTTTCAAATAAAAAAACAAAAGTATATCTTGATAAGAGTATCATCAAAAAGATGAATAAAATGCTACAAGAGCAAAAAAGAAAAGTTGATATCTTAAAAAAAGAGATAAAAAGAATATCGAAAGTAAAAAGAACAGATAAAAATAATAGTAAAATCATTGCGAAAGTCAAACTTTCTTCAGAAGCTATTGATTATAAAAAAAGCTTAAGTATAAAAACAAAGAATAAAAAAATAAAAAAAACAAAGAATATAACAGTTGTATCCAAAAAACCATTACTTTCTATAATCATAGATGATGTATCCTTTCAAAGCGAAGTAAACAATATAAAAAAATTACCTTTTAAAGTGACTCCTTCGATATTTCCACCGACAAAAGTGCATCCAAATACTCCAAAACTTGCAAAGGAATTTAGATTTTATATGGTACACTTACCTTTACAGGCATACGACTATTCTCATCCGGAACCAAATACCCTGCTAACAACAAGCTCCAGTGCTTCAATAGAAAAAAGAATAGAAAATGTTAAAAAGTGGTTTCCAAGAGATAGATTTTTAAATAATCATACAGGAAGTAAATTTACTTCAAATTATAATGCTATGGTTAAACTTTTTGAAGCTTTGAAAAAAAATCATATTATATTTGTTGACAGCAGAACCAGTGCTGCTACGGTTGCTTTTAAAGTTGCACAAAAATTTCATGAAAAACTACTCAGTAGAAATGTTTTTTTGGATAATATTGCAAAAGTAAGCTACATCAAAAATCAGTTAAAAAAAGCTGTGGCAATAGCTAAAAAAAATGGATATGCTATAGCTATAGGACATCCCCATTTAGCCACTATGAAAGCGCTAAGAGAATCTCTGGATATTTTAAAAGGCGTAAAGCTTGTTTATGTAAAAGATATATATGAAAACTCTTCATACTCTGCCAAATGAATTATCGGATTTAAAAAATCCGCCTAAGCAACTTTTTTATAAAGGTAATATAAAACTATTGTCAAAGAAAAAAATTGCCATAGTCGGCTCAAGAAGACCATATTCGTATACCAAAAATATTATATATGAATTGTCCAAGAAACTGTCAAATGCCGGTATTTGTATAGTTAGCGGGGCTGCTATGGGAGTTGATGCCATCGCTCACAGTAGTGCGGGAGCTAACAATACTATTGCAGTTATGGGAAATGCCCTTGATATAGTGTATCCCAAAATCAATAATAACCTTATAAAAAGTATCGAAACAAAAGGACTTGCTTTAAGTCAGTTTGAGCCGGGTTTTAGAGCTACTCCATGGAGTTTTGTTCTTAGAAATAAGATAGTAGTAGCATTAGCAGATGCGGTTATCATCGCTCAAGCTGATATAAGCAGCGGCTCTATGAGAAGTGCAGAATTTGCATTAGAACAAAATAAAGAGATATTTGTTTTACCTCACAGATTAGGTGAGAGTCTTGGAACAAATAAATTTTTGCATGAAAAAAAAGCAAATGCGATATATGATATAGACGAATTTGTTGCAAAAATCAGTAACAATATAAATACTAAACCCACAAAAGATGAATTTTGGGAGTTTTGCTCTAACTTTCCAAAATACCAAGAAGCGATTAAGATATACAAAGACAGAGTTTTTGAAGCTGAGTTAAATGGTGAGATAACTGTTGAAAATGGTATCATTAGGGTTTGTTTATGAATATAGCCTCTATTGATATAGGTCTTAAAAGGATAGGTTTTGCAACTTGTTTGGTGAAGAATGTTATCTTAAGTGCACCTGCAATAATCAGAAAAAACAGAAATCAGGCGGCAAAAGAAATTGCACAACTTTTAAAAGAGAAAAACATAGAGCTTTTGGTAGTAGGCCTTCCAAAAGGAGGAAACAGTGAAGAGGAGATGGGGCGTCGTATAAAACATTTTATCTCACTTCTTGAGTTTGGAGGCAAGATAGTATATCAGGATGAATACGGCACAAGCGAAGAAGCAAAAGAAAAACTAAAAGGTGCAATAAAACAAAAAAGAGACGGAAAAGTTGACTCCATAGCTGCCTCTTTGATACTTCAAAGGTGGATCGAGTCTGGGCAATCAATCTAATTTTATTTGTGATAATTACACTAAAATTTAACAACTTCACTATGAGCGCCCCGTCTTGGGTCAGCTCCTGCTTCATAATCTCCTGTTACAGCCTGCACTCCTCCAAAAAATAGATTTAAATTATCAAATTTTTTAACTTCATATAACTTTTTTAATTCATTGTTTAATTCTATATTTAAAGGCGGTTCGGTGAAAATCGTATTTTTTTCAAAATGTACTCTTGGTGCGGATATAGCTTCTTGCACAGGCATTTTAAAATTAAGATGATTTATGATAACCTGCATTATGGCACTTCTTATACGGTTGCTTCCTGCACTTCCTAAAAGCAAAGCAATTTTTTTATCTTTTTGCACAACTGTAGGTGCCATCATTGAGGGAAGTCTTATGCCACTTTTCCATTTAAAAAAGCCATGAGGGTTCAAATCCTCCTCTCCTAACATATTATTTAGCATAATACCGCATTCTGGTATCAAGTGACCACATGCTTCGCCATTTGTCGTAGTTGTACTTGCACCGTTGCCATATTTATCTATGATACTTATATGAGTTGTGTTACCCCAAAGATTTAAGCGGGAGTGAAAGTCTTTTTTGAAAGTTCGCAAGAGTGCATCATCTTTTAATATATTTTCCAAGCCATTTTTATGCAAAAATTCATTAACATGTTTACTCCTAAATAGAGTTGTTATTTCTTGAGATTCTATAAGTTTTTTAAGATAATCTTTACTTCCAAATTCTCCTAAATCTTCATCATTTAACAAAAGCAGGCTAAAAGCAGTCAAAATACCACCGCTTGAGGGAGGCGGATTGGTAAATATATCATAATCTTTATATTTTAAGTTAATCGGTTCTCTTATTTTTGTCTGATAGTTTTTCAATTCACTCTTATCCAACAATCCATTATGTTTTATACACATATTTTCTATATTTTTTGCTATCTCACCCTTGTAAAACAAGTCAGAACCTTTTTTAGCAAACTCTTTTAAAAAATCACCATATTCGTAATTGGTAAAAAGATGAGATGATTCAATAAGATTTCCATCTTTAACATAAAGATTTTTACTGCTTTTAGTGGAAGTAAATATCGGTTTTAAAAGTTTTATAAAATCTGCCTGTATAGGTGCTAAATGGATGCCTTTTGTAGCATATTTCAAAGCTGGTTGTATGATGGTTTCAAACGGTAAGCTTGCCAAATCTTCATAAATTTTCCATATACCTTTTACCATGCCAGGCACTGCTGCCGCACCACACCCTATATGAAACTCTTGAATTGTAGTTTTAAAATCAACCTCAATGGGAAAAAATTCAGGATTTGCTGTCTTGTTTGATGGAACATTCACAAAAAAATCATATATCTTTGGTCTATCGCCTTGTTTTGCACTAAGCATAAAACCACCACCACCAAGACTAGTAAAGATAGGCTCACAAATAGGAGCGGCCAACATGCAAGCAAGCATTGCGTCATAAGCATTGCCACCAATTTTTAGTATCCATTCTCCTGCCTTTAAAGTTTGTTTATCACCTGCACTTATAACTCCTAAATTCAAATCTCTACCTTTCCAAGCTTTTCTACATTTAAAAGATTTTTATATTTCTCAAATGTCCTTATCTTTTTTTTTGCCAACTCATCTTCGTAAGCTAAATTTTTTAATTTTTCTATTGATTTATCAGTATTTAGTTTCGAGAATATACTCTTTTTTTCCATATTTTTCAATAAATCCAAAAAATGCTCTCTTATAGTACAAATCTTGTCATTATTTTGAAAATTACCATCAAGCCCATGTCTAGCCGCATTCCATCTGTTTTGTAAAAGTATTTGATATGGTATCTTTTTAAGCTCAATCTCTTTTGAGTAAAGACATAATGCTTGAAAAAGATTTATCAAAAGCCTTAACCTTTCAAAATCATTGCTTGCATCACAAATCCTAATCTCCAAAGTTTTAAATACAGGACTGATTCTAACATCCCACCAAATATCCTTATGACTTTTTAGAGTACCGGCTTTATACATTTTTTCGTATAAATCTTTCATATCTTCAAATGTATCAAAATACGATGAAAGACCAGCCCTTGGCAACTGTTCAAAAAGTTTGGCTCTGTAAGATAAAAGTCCTGTGAATTCACCATTAAAAAAAGGAGAATTTGCACTAAGAGCTAAAAATACTGGAAGATATTCTAAAGTTACATTGTACGCTTTTAGTGCATCATCGCTTGTTGGCATACCGACATGTATATGAAATCCGCATATATGAAATCTAGAAAGAAGGATACCATATTCATTTGCAAAAGAGTCATATCTTTGCTCATCTACATGCTTAAGTGGATTAACCGGCAGCGAATAAGAACCTGATATGCTCAATAAAAATGTATCACTTAAAGATAAAAAGTATCTGATACTGTCTTGAAGTTCATCTATAACTTCTTGTGAGTTTTTGCATATTGGGCTTACGAATTCGACCATACACTCTAAAAACTCTTGGTGAATTCTTTTTTTGTATTTTTCATTTACAAGTTTTTGCATTTTTGATGAGAGATTTAAAAGTTTATAGTTTTTTTTATCTTGAAATCTCGCCTCCAATTCTGCTCCGAGAGAATAATCCTTACCATCTTTCCATTTTTTAAAGTTCATAACATTTTCTCCTGTATTTTTAGTTTATAAAAAAAATAGAAAAAAAAGAAGTTGTTTTGAATTATATGAGATAATTTAATAAAAAAAATAGAAAAGTGTATAAAAAGGTAACAATAAAAATTTTTATTAATTGTTGCACATTATATTTAGATTATATAATTGTGCTAAAATAATTACTTTATTTAAAAAATTTTGAAAATACAGAAAATAAAAAACTTAAAACAATGCTCAAAATTATCATGCTGGTTATAGGAAAATAAAAGCTGAAATTTTCTTTTTTTACTACTATATCGCCGGGAAGTTTAAAAAAATGCCCGTTAAAGAAAAAAGTTAAAATACCCAAAATGATAAAAACGCCTCCTATATAAAAAAATACCTTATACAAGACAAACTCCCTCAAGCTTTAAAAGTTTTCTTTTTATAAAAAGTCCTCCACTATATCCGCCTATACTACCATCACTTGCTATAACTCTGTGACAAGGAATGATGATGGCGATATGGTTTTTGCCGTTAGCATTGCCGGCTGCTCTGTAGGCTTTTTGATTGCCTGAATTCTTTGCCAATTCTTTGTAGCTTATCGTTTTTCCATAAGGTATTTGTAAAAGCGCATTATATACTTGTTGTTGAAATTTGCTACCCTTGATTTTTAGAGGTATGGAGAAATTTTGCAGTTTTCCCACAAAATACAGCTCTAACTCTATTATGACTTTGTTAAATTTATCTTTATTTTCTATCCACTGCGGTTGGATAAAATCCTCTTTGTAAAATTCAAGCCCATAAAGAAAAGTGCCATCTCCGTAAAGTATAACTTTTCCTATAAAATTTGTGTCATAAATAGTATAAAACATTATACAGCCTTTTTGTGATAAAATTATACAATATTTTATCACAAAGAAATCAAAATGACAAAAGAAGAGTATAAGAAAAAAATAAAATTACTTAAAAAATGGGCTGAGGCATACTATACCAAAGACAATCCGTTGGTTACAGATGAAGAGTACGACAAGCTTTACAAAGAGATAGAAAAGTTCGAAGATAAGCACAAGGAGCTTGCGGATCCTGATTCTCCTACAAAAAGAGTCGGTGGTGAAGTGCTTGATGAGTTTGTAAAAGCACAACATATCCAAAGAATGTGGAGCATGGAAGATGTGTTTAACGAAGATGAGCTTGATAAATGGTTGCAAAGAGTTTATAAAAATATCGGCATAACTCAGCTTTACTGTGAGCCTAAATTTGACGGAGCAAGTTTAAATCTTATATATGAAGGCGGCAGGTTAAAACAGGCTATCACCAGAGGAGACGGAGTAACAGGTGAAGATGTGACACACAATGCAAAAGCCATATCTTCTATCCCTCAAAATATAAATTACGACAAACTTATAGAGATAAGAGGCGAAGTTTTGATGCCAAAAGATGAATTTGAAAGATTAAATACAGATCGGGCAAAGAAAGGTGAACAGCTTTTCGCCAACCCCAGAAATGCGGCCGCTGGAAGCATGAGACAACTTGATAGCTCCATCACCGCCAAAAGAGAATTGGTTTTTCAAGCATGGGGCGTTGGAAAAAATTCTTTAAAATATAAAAAACTTTCAGATGTAATGGATTTTGTTTATTCTTTAGGCTTTAACAAACCTCCCAAAAGAAAAGTTTGCCAAGGAAGAGAAGATGTAGAAAAACTCTACCAAGAATTTATAAAACAAAGAGACAGCTTTTCGGTAATGCTTGATGGGCTTGTCGTAAAGATAAATGATATATCTTTACAAGAAAGTCTTGGCTACACTGTAAAGTACCCGAAATGGATGTGTGCCTACAAATTTCCTGCGATTGAAAAAATGACAAAATTAAAAGATGTGATTTTTCAAGTTGGAAGAACTGGGGTAGTTACTCCTGTTGCGATAGTTGATCCTGTCAATATTGAAGGAGTTATTGTTGAAAGAGCAACATTGCATAACTTCGATGAGATAAAAAGAAAAGATATACGGATAAATGATACTGTCATCATCATACGAAGTGGAGATGTGATACCCAAAATCA
>WFMT01000115.1 GCA_015488975.1 Campylobacteraceae bacterium
AAATATTAGTAAAAACGAAACTGCATTAAGTACAGGAGTGCTACCGTCTCTTATGCGGGAGTATAAATCTATCGGCAATGTAGTATCGGAGCCAACTAAAAACAGTGTTGTATTAAAGTTCCCAAAACTCATTAAAAACGATACTACAAAAGAGCCTATGAGTGCGGGTTTTAAGTATGGCAAGGTTATAAGTCTTATCACATCAAATCTATTTCCTCCTAGATTTAATGCGGCTTCTTCCAAGGTATGGTCAAACTTTTTAAGCCTTGCCGAGACAACCAACACAACAAAGGTCGTTATAAAAGAAAATTGACCCAATACTACAAGCCAGAAACTAGGTCCTAAAAAAGATAAATTTATACCAAAATGATCATCTAAATAGTTTCCAGCGATAGTTGAAGATAGTAGCAAAGAGATACCAAGAATAACACCCGGAATGACTAAAGGGGTCAAAGCTAAAAAATATAAAGGCTCTTTAAATTTAAATTTTTCTTGTACAAACAAAAATGCGCCCATTGTTCCAACAATTAAAGAGAGTATGGAAACATATAATCCTGTTATAAAACTTATATAAATACTTCTTAAAAGACCACTATCTTGAAAAACTCCAACTCTTTGGGAAGTATTGGCAAAGAACCAATCAAGTGTAAAACCTTTCCAAGGAAGTGCCGGAAAATTTGAATTGTTAAAGGCTAAAATACAAGTTACTATAAGTGGTGCAAATAAAAATAGATAAAAAATTGCTATAAATATAGTATATCCTATTTTATAACTTTTAGATGATGGTAGAGTTCTTATCATGATACTGCCTTTTCAAGACTTTGTTTTGTAACTTTTAGTGCGACCCAAATGATGAAAGAAGATAATGCAAGAAGTAAAAATCCAAATGCTGATCCTTGATTCCAGTTAAAACTTGCAATGAACTCATTATAAATCTGCTCAGTAAACCAAAGGGAATTTTTTCCACCCAATAAATCAGGTGTCAAATAATCTCCTAAAACCAGCATAAATACTATAATACTTCCAGAAGTAATACCAGGAGCTGCATAAGGAATGACTATTTTTGTGATTATTGTAAACTTTGAAGCCCCTAAGTCGCTAGCAGCTTCTATAAGTGAGTCATCAAGTCCTTCCAAAGATGACATTATAGGAACTATCATAAAAAGCATAGACATATAAACCAGTCCTATTAACATGCTTGCATTATTATAAAGTAAATGAAGCGGTTTATGAATAACTCCTATGTCCAAAAGGAAAAAGTTTATAACACCACTTTCTCTTAAAAGAATCATCCATCCATATACACTCACAAGCTCTCCTACCCAAAAAGGCATAAGAAGTAAAAGGGCTAAAAAACCGCTATATTTCTTTGAAACTACTTTTGTTATAAAAAAAGCAACAGGAAAAGTGAGTAAAAATGTTAAAATAGTTGTGATTATAGAATAAATTGCAGTTCTAACAAAAGTGTACCAGTAAACACTATCCGAAAAAAAAGATTTATAATTTCCAAAGCCCCAAGTTGTTGTATTATTAAAATCATTTACAACTCTAAAAGAGTTTATAAAAAGATCTATTTGAGGAAGAACTATTAACAAAAAAAGCCATAAAACAACTGGTAGGAGGAAAATATAAAAACCCCATTTTATTTTAGTCATTTTTTATTCTTTATAGCATTTTAAATCATCATGATGAACTGCAGCTTCTATTTCGTCACCAACTACAACATCTTCAAATTGTGCATTTTGAGGAAGAGATATAAGCATAATCTCTTCTGTGTCTTCAACTAAAGCCGATATTTTTGTATCCGAACCATCAAAGAGAATAGTTTTTACTCTTATGGTAAATCGGCTGATATCTTGGAGTCTTTTTTCAGGCTTAAGAATAACAGACTCTGGTCTTATAAAAAGGTATTTATAGCTTTCTGCATTATTACATTGTTTGTTTAGTCTCCAACCATTTTTTGTTTTTATTATTATTTCATTGCCACCGATTGCCTCTGTTGTTATGCTAAATTTGTTGGTCTCGCCTACAAAACCTGCCACAAAGCTGGTAGAGGGAAATTTGTAGAGATTTTTAGGGATATCAAGTTGATCAAAGTTTCCATTATTCATAACCGCTACTTGATTACTCATAACGAGTGCTTCTGATTGATCATGTGTTATATAAATAAATGTTGTTCCTATCTCAGCTTGTAAAAGTTTAAGTTCAATCTTCATATGTTCTCTTAGTTTTCTGTCTAATGCACCAAGAGGCTCATCAAGTAGCAAAATAGAAGGTTCAAGAACTAAAGATCTAGCGATTGCAACTCTTTGTCTTTGTCCTCCTGAGAGTTGTGTAACAGATTTTTTTTCATATCCTGCAAGTCCAACTCTCTCAAGCATAGATGACACTTTATCATTAATTTCTTGTTTTTTAAATTTTCTTCTTCTAAGTCCAAAAGCAATATTTTCTTTAACATTCATCATAGGAAATAGTGCAAGACTTTGAAAAACAATATTGACAGGTCTTTTATTTGGAGGTATTCCGGCCATATCTTCACCTCTGATAAAAACTTTACCACTAGTCGGTTCTAAAAATCCCGCTATCATTCTGAGTAAGGTTGTTTTTCCGCATCCTGATGGTCCCAATATAGAAAAAAAATCACCCTCTTTGACAGTAAAATTCAAATCTTTTATTATTGTGTGGTCTTTAAAACTTTTTGATATATGACTAACTTCTAAAATATTATCCATTTTTTACCTAAAAATTATGATTTAAGAGGCACTGTTTGTACCTCTTTGAAATGTGTTTTTTACCTTGCTGCTCTTATGTGGTCTAAAATTCTTCCTTCTATTGACTCCAATCCTGCAGGAACCGGCGGATACCATTTTATATTGTCAATATCAGCTTTTGTAAAAGATCTTTCAAAATTATCTCTTATATCCTTTTTAAGATACTTATTGGCACCTTTTGAAGCTGACCCGTAACCTGATTGATTTGTAAAGTATGCTGCATTTTCAGGTCTCATCATAAAATTGATCCATTTATAAGCAGCAGATACATTCTGACTTTTTGCAGGTATTGCAAAAGTATCAATCCATCCTAAAGCACCACTTTTTGGAACTACAAAATCGATATTGGGATTTTCTTTGTGGAGTTTCCATCCGCCACCATCCCAGCCCATAGCTACTACAACCTCTCCACTTCTTACCATTTGAAGCAGCGAGTCTCCATTTGCCCAATAATTCATAACCAAGGGTTTAGCAGCAATTAATTTTTTTTCAACAATTTTCATAATTTTATCATACTTTACTTTATTGCTATATGCTGCAAAAGGGTTGTATCCCAGGCCATAAGCTGTTGCAATAAGTGTCGGTCTTTTTAGCCTGTAGCTTATCTTGCCTTTATATTTAGGATTCCAAAGAGCAGACCAATCTTTTGCATTTGGAGCATATTTTTTATTTACTATTAATCCTGATGTACCATAGCAAAAAGGAACAGCATAAGATTTATTGCCAACTTTTGAATTTTTCTTTACAGCAGTTAGCATAGAAGGGATAAATTCAGATGTTTTGATTTTAGAGTAATCCATCGGTTGATAAACTTTAAATCTTGCCTGTACTGCATATATTCTGTCTTGGCTGGGTTGAGCGAGGTCAAAACCTCCACCTCTTGTTGCTCTGAGTTTCGCAATCATTTCTTCATTATTTGAATAAGTTATTTCAACTTTTATACCTGTTTCTTTGGTAAATTTTTGTACTAATTTAGGGGGAGTATAACTTTTCCATGTTATGATTCTAAGAGTTTGATTGGCCATAAGTGATGAAGCTATACCCATACTAACGACTATTGATACAATAAAAGAAGTTTTTCTCATTATATTATCCTTTTAAATTAAATTTTCAAATCGTATTACAATTTGGTTTATTACAAAGCTCTTTCGAGCAACTCAAGGGCTTCATTTTTTTCATGAACATATTTTGCCTCATTCCAGCTTAATTCATTCTTCATTATTGATAAAACTTTATCCAATATTTTTTTTGCTCCTTTTTTGTCGATGAGAGCAAGGGATCTTCTTCTTTCTATGAAGTCCATAGGCTTTTTTACATATTCGTATCTAATTGTATATAATAATTCTGCTTTAATAATATCGTATTTATCGCCTGAAATTTGCTCATAAGAGTTTTCCTTGTTCGCAATTTCTATGATTTTTTCTGTTCTGTCACCATAAAATGATATTAATTTATTGATTAATGAAGTTTTCTTTGTATCCTTTATAAGTTGTTCTTTGATTTGTTTTAAATTTTTTCTACTACCGATTAATTTGTATTCATGCGTAATGCATTTTATGCCGGTTTGTTTGATATTAACATTTTTAAATATATAATCTACCGTTTCTTCTGCCATACTTCTGTATGTTGTAAATTTTCCTCCGACTATACTGATAAGACCACAATCAAGTTTTTCGATAATATGTTCTCTTGCAAGTTGTGCACTGCTTTTACTATGGTTTATGTCAACCAATGGTCTAAGTCCACAAAAAGAAGAAATTATATCTTCTTGAGTTATTTTTACATTAAAATAGTAATTGATATGTTTTAAGAGGTATTGGATGTCACTTTCGAGAACTTTAGGATGTTCTTCTACCTTAGATTCGTTATCAGTAGTTCCAATTAAACATTTTCCAAGATACGGTAGTATAAAAAGGACCCTGCCATCTTTTGTTTTGGGAATCATAAGTCCATTGCTTGAAGGTAGATATTTTTTGTCAAGGATTATATGTATTCCACTGCTTGGCCTCATTATCTTTTTTATATTTGGTTGTGCCATTTCTCTTATATTGTCGGCAAATACCCCAGTAGCATTGATAATTGATTTTGCATATAATATTTCATATTTATTATCTATTTTATCAAAAATTTTGACACCGATAATTTTATCATCTTTATATATAAAATTTTCTACTTTTGAATAATTTCTAACAATAGCACCCTTTTCTTCCGCAGATTGCAGTAAGGCTATCGTCATTCTTGCATCATTAAAAGCACCATCATAGTATTGAACCGCAGCTTTTAAGCCTTTGCTTTTCAATGATGGATTTGACAGGAGTGCATTTTTTTTAGAAACTATAGAACTATTTCCAATCCTGTATTTACCGGAAATAATATCATAAAGTGCAAGACCCGCATAAATATAAGGAACTTCATACCAATGATAAAGTGGTGTTAAAAGAGTGATTTTATGTGCTATATGTGGTGCATTTTTCAGGATTTTATATCTTTCTCTTAATCCTTCTTTGACTAAGCTGTATTGTTCTTTATCTATATGTTTTACCGCATTTTCAAGATATCTTACACCGCCGTGAACAAGTTTTGTACTTCTACTGCTAGTACCTTCACTAAAATCATTTTGCTCTAAAACTATGGATTTTAATCCTCTTAAAGTTGCATCAAGAGCTATACCGCTGCCAGTAGCCCCTCCTCCTATGATTATCAAGTCATATTGATGCTGAAAACTTGACATATATTACCTTTTGCTTTTATGTTAATATGCTAACAACTGGCCCTGCACATTATATCTTGATATATATTTAAACTTAATTATACACAATTTTAGATAAAATTATACTCTTAAAATATTATAAGGAAGATTGTTATGAGTACAATAACCGGAAAAGTTTGGAAATTTGGTGATAATATCGATACAGATTTAATAATAGCAGCAAGGTATCTTAACACATCAGATCCTGTTGAGTTGGCAAAACATGTTATGGAAGATGCGGATCCTGAGTTTGTAAAAAAACTAAATCCGGGCGACATTATAGTTGCAGGAGAAAATTTTGGCTGTGGAAGTAGTCGCGAACATGCTCCTATAGCTCTTAAAGCTGCTGGAGTTTCAGCTGTAGTTGCCAAATCATTTGCAAGGATATTTTATAGAAATGCTTTTAATATGGGACTTCCTATATTTGAACTTAAAGAGTGTGATGAGATAAGTGAAGGCGATTCTATAACAATAGATATGCAAAATGGAAAAATTGAAGATACAAGTATGAAAAAAGTTTATAAATTTTCTCCGATTCCTCCATTTATGCAAGAGTTGCTCTCAATCGGCGGACTTATGAATTATGCAAAAAAGAAAATGTAATAAAATATTCATGTTTTTCAAAAACACAAATAAAAATAAAAATCATGAATGTTCCTCTTGCCCATCATGGCAAAGCAATACCAAAGAGGAATTTTTTCTGAAGCTTACTTTAGTAAAAAGGAGATTATTAGATGAAAAGTTATAAAATAGCAGTTATAAAAGGTGATGGAATTGGTCCTGAAATAGTAGATGAAGCTACAAAGGTTATGGATGCCGTGGGTAAAAAGCTTGATATTAAGTTTAATTATAATGAATACCTTATGGGCGGTTGTGCTTATGAACAAACCGGCAACCCCCTTCCTGATGAAACTCTAAAAGGTGCATTAAGTTCAGATGCTGTATTGTTTGGCTCAATCGGAGGATACCAGTGGGACAGTCTTCCAAGGGAATTAAGACCAGAGAGCGGACTTTTAAGGCTTAGAAGCGAACTTGAAGTATTTGCCAATCTTAGACCTGTTAAAATATATCATGAATTATCTAGCGCTAGTACCTTGAAAGAAGAGATTGTTAGCGGTGTTGATTTGATGGTTGTTAGAGAGTTAACTGGAGGGATTTATTTTGGCAAGCCCAGAGAAAAACTTGAAAATAAAGCTTACAATACTATGGTTTATTCAAAAGATGAGATAAGAAGAATAGCTAAGATTGCTTTTGAAATTGCTATGAAAAGAGATAAAAGAGTTTGCTCGGTTGATAAAGCAAATGTATTGGAAGTTAGTCAATTATGGAGAGATAGTGTGAAAGAGTTGGCGAAAGAGTACCCTGAGGTCGAGCTGTCTCATATGTATGTGGATAATGCTGCTATGCAGCTTGTAAGAAATCCAAAACAGTTTGATGTTATTTTGACCGGCAATATTTTTGGTGATATTTTAAGTGATGAGGCAAGTATGATAAGTGGCTCTATTGGTCTTTTGCCTTCAGCATCAATAGGCGGAAAAGTAGGAGTTTATGAGCCTATTCACGGATCAGCTCCTGACATAGCAGGTCAGGCAATAGCAAATCCGATAGCTACAATAGCAAGTGCAAGTATGCTTTTAAAGTACTCATTAAATGAAACCAAAGCTTCCTTTTTGATAGATGAAGCGATAGCTAAAACTCTAAAAGATGGATACAGAACCCCTGATCTATCGGAATATGGTGCTAAAAAAATATGTAAAACTCATGAGATGGGTTCTGTGATAGCTGGGAATATTGGGGAATAATTTAAGTGAAAACACTAACACTTGCATCAATCTATGAACTTCAAGGTTTAAAAGATGAAGCATTGGAAATTTACAAAGATATACTAAAAGTTAATTCAGATAACAAAGAAGCAAAAATAGCTATAAAAAGACTCTCTGGTATTAGGAAAAATTTTGATGGCACAAATGAAGAAATGAAAGAATTTTTTATCAATATGGATTGCAAAGTTGAATTTTTAGAATTTGAAAGGTGGTTATTGAAATTATGGAATTAAAAGATATAGTTCTTTCTACATTGGCTGAGATAGACAGTGATAAGCCAGAAATGCCTGATAATCTTGTATCAAACGAACATGAAGAGTATGTAAATGAAATAGAAAAAAAACTTCAAAATAATCATGTAGATACAAAAGAGGAAATTTTTTTAAACAATTTAAGAGAAAGGGTTTTGGTGCTTTTTGAAGGCTTTAAGTCTCCAAATAATAAAAATATTGAAGCAAAAGTTGACCTTACTCTAAATTTTTTAGAGTATCTTTTGGCAACAATAGATGATAGATTGAAAGAAAATGCAAATTGAAGATAAGCTTAGTAAAAAAGATTTTCATAACTTTAAAATACTAAAAAAATATCTTTCAAAATATACAAAAAGAGCTTATTTAGTAGGTGGGGCAGTAAGAGATATTTATCTAAATAACCCTATTAAAGATTTGGATATTGAGGTTTACGATATAAAGCCTGCCAAGTTTGATAAAATTTTAAGAGATTTTGGAGCTATTGGAGTTGGCAAAGATTTTTTTGTTTATAAATGGAGAAATATAGATATTTCGTTGCCAAGAGTTGAAAAAAAAACCGGATTTGGGCATAGAGCATTTGATGTTAAAATTACATTTGATGAAAAGGAAGCATCAAAAAGAAGAGATTTTACCATGAATGCTTTGATGTTAAATATTTTTAATACTAATTTGCTTGATTTTTGGAGTGGAAAAGCAGACATAGAAAATAAAATTATAAAAATAATTGATGATATAAGTTTTAAAGAAGATAGTTTGAGAGTTTTTAGAGCCGTGCAGTTTAGTGCGAGATTTGGATTTAAG
>WFMT01000116.1 GCA_015488975.1 Campylobacteraceae bacterium
ATGAACGAATAGATATAACCACAAAAGACGAATTAGGAGTACTGGCAAAATCAGTCAATAAAATGGCAGATATTATGATAAATGCAAATGCTATCTCCGAAGCAAAAGTAGTAGAAAAAACAAAACTACTCCAAGAGAGCAATAGCGAACTCCAACAACTTTCTATACAACTCAAAGAGACTGTAATAAAACTTGAAAATCACAACGAAAATCTCAGTATCATCATAAAATCTTTATCCCATGACATCAAAACCCCACTTACTATCATAAATGGATACTTAGAAGAGATAGATGATGGTTTAGTAGAGTGTGAGGATATAAGCAATGTCACGGCTATTTTGAAAAAAGAGACAGCATACTTAAATGAACTGACCTCTGAAGTGATAGGCTATATTCAGTCAAAAGAGACTACAGTAATAACAAGAGAAGTTATACCTTTAAAAGATTTTTTTCAGGATGAAATTTATCCCATTCTTCGTGTTGCTTCTCAAGTTGATTTTGTATGCCATTTTAGTAGTGAAGATAAAATTATCTTCAATCGAATTGCACTGAAAAAGATTTTCATCAATCTTTTACACAATGCAAGTAAATATACGATTCAAGGTTATATTGCAACAAGTATGCACTGTAATAGTATATATTTTGAAGATACAGGAATTGGTATAGATGCTCAATTTGCTACGAAAATATTTGAGCCTTTTGTTGCTTTAGATGAAAGTAGGAACAGGGAAAAAAATGGTTTTGGATTGGGGCTTTCTATAGCTCAAAATCTGGCTAAAACAAATGGGTATAATTTACGAAATGATAGCTCTTATACCAAGGGGAGTCGATTTATTTTGGAGAGAATATTAATCACCCGCGCCCCCGTTAAACTACAACAAAAGGAAAATATAAAATGAGATTTGCACATACAAATATAGCAGCAAGAAATTGGAAAACACTAGCAGATTTTTATATTAAAGTTTTTGAATGCAAGCTAAAACCACCAGAAAGAGATTTAAAAGGTGATTGGTTAGATAAAGCTATTGGAATTAAAAATGTTAGACAAAGGGGAGTGCATTTATCCTTACCAGGATATGACAATCCTCCAACATTAGAAATATTTAGTTATGAAAAATTTATAGATACAGACCCAATTATGGCTAACCAAATTGGATTTACACATATTGCATTTGAAATAGATGATGTTGATATTATTTTAAAAAAAGCATTGAAAAATGGAGCAACAACATTAGGTGATGTTATAGAAAATGAAATTGAAGGTGTAGGTATGTTGAAATTTACATATTTGCGAGATATAGAAGGAAATATTATTGAAATACAATCTTGGAGTTAAGCTTTTAAAAAGAGACAAGTTTAACAAAACATAGTAGCTAATAAATCACCTAGCGGCAATTTATTGGCTATCTTCAACCGTAACCTGAACGCTTCGCCGTTACCTTAACAGTTTAAAATGTTATCATATCGATTAAAAAAATAGTCATTAAGGAATTGAAAATATCTTTATAAGTGTAAACTAATTATTAAAACCCACACCTTTTTAAAAAAAGGTGCACAAAAACTCCTAAAAAAGGAATAACTTGTTCAAAAATATAATTTTTTTTATAACCTTGTTACTATTTTTTACAGGATGTAGTACACTCAATAAAACTAAAGTTATACTTCCTCCTTCTTGGATTGCTATGCAAAAAATAGCACCAAATGTTTATGTTAATATTGACATGAATAAAACTGAACAACAAAAATTAGTCAAACTTATTCCTGAAGCTAAAAAATATGTAACTGCTGTGTGGGGGAAGATAAAATCAAAGCCAACTATATATGCATGTTCTACCAAAGAGTGTGTAAAATCATTAGGTATTGGAGCAAGAGCATATCAATTCAATAATCACTTAGTCTTATCTCCGAAAGCAATAACAAAAGAATTAATAGCACATGAATGGTCTCATGCAGAACTTTATAAAAGAGTTGGTGGATTTTTTAATTGGAGAAAAATTCCTAGTTGGTTTGATGAAGGATTAGCTGTATTTGTAAGCCATGAACCAAGACATGATAAGATAGCTTGGAAAAGAATCATAGATAATAATATATCCTACCCCTCATTAGATGAGCTTATTACTTTAAAACAATGGAATCAAGCAACACATAAATATAACAAAAATATCAAAATGAGTGATATAGTAGTAACTTATGCAACAGCAGGTCATGAAGTAGAAAATTGGTATAAAAAAGTTGGAGCAAAAGGTTTAAAAGAGCTTATTAATGAAGTGAAAAATGGAACTTCTTTTGAGATTGCATATCAAAAAAGGTAACAAGTTCGAGGAACACTGAACGTGTTCAGCCCCGCCGTTAGGTATCAACAAAAGGAAATAGATGTGTATCAAATTCAATGGATATAATAAAACTATATCTCAAATGTCAAGTGTCTTAGAGTGGCTTTCATCTTATGGTATAAATGCACATAATTCAAGATATGCTAAATATGAAAAATTAATAAATGATTTTTTTAACAATAAAGATTTAGAAATCTTTTTAAAGAATAAAAACATAAATGATTTTTCAGAAATAATTTTGGATAAAGATTTATATGATAAAACTTTAAATAAGTTTTTAATCATGACAGAATCCTTAAAAGAAATTTTTGAAATTGTCATCATTTATAAAACATTACAACAAGAGGAAAATACTTGTTTAAAAGACAGATTAAAAAAAATTATAACTGGACAGGAATTATTAACTGAAAATACAAAAAATGAATCAGCCCATGCAAGAGATATATTATTTGAATTATTAATAATTTCATATTTTTATAACCTTAATTATAAAATCCATTTTGAGACATTAACTGATGTAGTTGTTGAAAAAAACAATATCAAAGTTTTTGGAGAATGTAAAAGATTATCTTCTGAAAAAAACCTACAAAAACAATTGTCAAAAGCAAAAAAACAATTATCGAGGATTAACTTAAGAGAAGAAGAATATGGTCTAATTTTTGTAGATATATCTAACTGTATTTTTAAAGATATAATAAAGAAGGAACTACTTAATGCACAAATAGCTAAGGAATTACTAGAATTTTCTGTAAATAATTTTATAAAAAGAAATGAAAAACTAATAGAAGAATATAATAATAAATGTATTGATTTTTCTTTAGCAATTTGTTTTGTGGCAAATATACCAACATGGGTACAAGATGGTACACTTTATAGAAATGTGAAGATACAAGTTATTGCTCCTGAAAAATTATGTGACAAAAAATTTCAAAGATTAAATAAAATTTTAAATGGTTTTGATTTAGCCTTAGAAAAGTTATTTATATAAAAATACCTAACAAGTACGTGGAGACCAATAATTTACCCTATCTGGAAAATTATTGCTCACAATAGGCACACAACATCAAGGACATAAAAAAGTGAAATTAGAAAGTGTAGTCCCTCGGGAAAGAAATATTAAATAATATGTAAATATGTTCCAGTTATCTAAAGAAGATTTACAATCTAAAATATTAGGATGTGGTGATATTTCTTCAATAGATCCAGTATATCAATTTACAAAAGATGAAAATACAAACAAGAATAGATAAAACATCATCAGTTGTTAGCAAACAACTAAAAGACAATAAAGATGATTTTGTTTGGAAAAATATCAAATCAGTTGATGAACTAATTGATATTAGATTAACTGCTATGAACAGTTTTATTAAAGATTATGAAAATGCTCAAAAAGAAGAAAGGTAATAGAAACTGCTCTACTTCAGAAAAGCTATAATGTCTTTAGCCAATGCTTTTGGCTTTTCAACTTGAGGATAGTGTCTACACTCCTCATAGATTTTCATCGTACTGTTTGCTATGAGTTCATGCATCCTATAGGCAGAAGCGACATCTATACCTAAGTCCTTTTTACCCCATACGATGAGTGTTTCTTGTTTGATATTTTTTATCTCAGCTTCTAAGTTGTCACGATCTAACATGTTTTCATCGACAACAGCGTAGAACTTTTTTCTCTCAAACGCTAACAGTGGTGCTTTTTTTGCCATTATATGTTCTAACATGAAGTTAGGCATATAAGGTGGTTTATACATAGACATTTTCATAGCAGCTTTTAGTTGCTCTTTAGTGTTCAGATTTAAAAATGGCAACTCCTCTGCATTGCCTACTTTTTGAGCTTCTATTTGCATACTGCTTAACTTTACATGCATGCCCAATATATCTATAAGTATAAATTTTTCTATGGGAAATCTCTCTGCCAACAAAACAACAAGTCCGCCCATTGAGTGCCCTGCAATGGAAAAGCTATGTGTGTTTTTCTCTTCCATCAGTTTTCTGATAATCTTTTCCAAAAAGTCTGCCTGATTGTGCAAAGTATACTCAAAGTCCATCGCCAAATCACTTTCACCACAGCCAAGCAAGTCTATAATGATAAGATGATACTTTCCTTTTAACGCAGCGGCCAGCATAAGCCAGGTTTCTTTTTCATCGTTAAGACCGTGTATAAGTATAAGCGTTTTTTTACCCTTTGGATTACTACTCTCCAAATAAGCGATATGATGTTCCTCTACATCTATAGTATAGGGCTTCACCTTCGCTTGTCTTCGCAATAGATTTCTTGTTTTTTCATACAGCCATTTATTGAGTTTTTTCTTGAACATGTTTATCCTTTATTCTAATTTTTTTAATCAGTTCTTTGATAGCCTCACTTACCACCCTCGGTTTTTCGTACATAATAAAATGCCCACTATCGATCCATCGTAATTCGCAGTTTGGATAAAGTTCAGGAAATGTCTCCATCCTTTTTTTCGTAGCTTCGATATGGGGTATCATTTTCTTTGGATACTTATGAATATTATTTTTATATGTTGCTGCCAATGTAATCATAGGTATATCTTGCATATTTTGTAAATCCAAAACCTCCTGTCCACAAGCATCAAGATGAGCAAATGTTTTCACTTGACTTTTAGGGATGAGTGAAGTGTCCTCAAAATCTTTTGGATGACTTGTATCTACAAGTACCATACCTACCACCTCTTTCGGATATTTTCGAGCAAAATACTGTATATTTAGACCACCAAGCGAATGTCCCACCAAGATATACGGCGGCTTTATTCCTCTATCTTTAAGGATTTCTCTAAGATTTTTCACCATATCTGATGGCATAATCTTATTTTTTAACACTTTAGCATCATTCCTATTGTAGGCAAAGACACTGTTGGTTGTAGAGATTTCAAGAAAAACTTCATCCCAAAGCTTCATATTGACACCAAATCCGTTTTCAAACACAACGGTTGGAGTTTGTTTCTCTATCTGTGCACAGGTGATTTTTTTCTGATTGATTATGGTTGTTGTTATTTGCTTTTTAAATGCCGGATCTGTTCTTTTAAGTAACATTTTCAGTGTGTCAAATTTATAGCCCATTGATTTTGTACCTTTTAGTGTTTATTGCCATTATAAACACTTTTAGAACTTTTGTCATTCACATATGGTAAGATATCGGCATGCAATATTTAAGAGCTTACATCGAATCAATGATAGAAATAGACGAAGAGGAGTGGCAAACAGTCACAGCACTTTTTAGCCAAAAAGAGTATAGAAAAGGTGACGAGCTTTTTTCTGCCGGAGAAATATGCCAAAAACTCTACTATATCGCATCAGGCATTACGCGGGTATACGGTATCAGCACTGAAGGAAAAGAAGTTACCTGGGCACTCAATTATAATCAAAACGGTTATCGACTCGATCCTTTTTGCGGAGATTATGTCTCGTATCTCACCCAGACCGAGAGTACCTTTTTTGCAGAAGCGATAGAGGATTGCATTGTCTATGAA
>WFMT01000117.1 GCA_015488975.1 Campylobacteraceae bacterium
ATCTAAAATTTGAGAAATAATTTCTTCTTTAATTTTATCATTTTTTTTCTTTTTATCTTTTTTCGGTTTTTTCGGTTTTTTCACAGTATCCACAGGCATATCTTTTTCCTTTTTTTTCTCACTTTTTTGTTTATCTTCAAATAATTCTTTCAGGTTAAATTCATCTATACCATCTAATTCATCTTTATTTTCATCAGATTTAGATATTATATCTTCATCATCTTCATCATTTATATTTTCGCTTTTATTCTCTTTATCTATCTCTTTTTCATTATTTATTGTATTTGGCTCTTCGTTAAAATCGGCAGTATCAAAATCTTTTGTTGTTATATCTTTTGTATTCTCTTCATCATCAAGCAATCCCTTTACCTCTTCAATATCTTCTTTGTCAAGTACAGAAGGAACAGTTTCATCTGCTAATTCTACCTTATCTTCCATATCATCATCTGTATTTTCTTTTTCTATATTTTTTTCTTCATCGCTTTTGCTCTCTTTTGGTTCATTCTGTTCTTCTGAGCTTTCTTCAATATCTGGAAGTACCTCTAAATCTATATCATCCAGATTAAACTCTTCATTTTCTAACTCTTCTTCTTTTACAGACTCTATAATATCATCCTCGGCAACAACCTCTTTAGATACATTATTCATCAATGATATATTTTCAACAATATCACGAAAATCACTTGGCAAAAATGGCTTAATCAATTCGTATTGATAATCATCTGGTTTCGTACTGCCTTTTTTTCCTATATAAACCAACTCTTTGCACATAGTTAAATTTTTAAGTTTATCCAAATCAACCTTGTCACTTAAAGCATCATCAACAAAAACAATATCTTTTCGCTCATTTTGCAAACTATTTATATCTTCCATCTCATCCAAGTCATATTCATATTTCTTAGCAGTTAGATCTATAAGTTTTGAGATAGAAGGATTATTGTTTATTAACAGTATTTGCATGTTGTACTCCATTAATTTAGATTTTTCTTATTTTGATAATATTTTATAACAATATATTTTTAATATAGTTTAAAACAGTGCCATAAGGTGAGGAAAGATACTTAAAAACTCTTTTTTAAACAAATACATGATTGATCCGAGTATTGCACTTATAACTATAAAAGAAATTGCTATTTTTATAGGAAATCCGACAACAAGCAGGTTAAATTGTGGCATTGTTTTCATGAGCATACCAAAAATAGCATCACTAAGCATTGAAAGTGCAACGATAGGGAAAGAGATAACAAAACCTAATGCAAACATATTGGAAATTGAATGGGATATATACGACCACATCGAAGCAGTTGGATAAAAGCCACCTAATGCAACCTTGCTAAGTGATGAGCTTATAAACATAAGTATCAGATAGTGTCCATTAAAAGCCAATAAAATTAATATTGCCAGCAAAGTTAAAAAACGACCTATAATCGGTGAATTCACACCATTCATAGGATCTATTGTGCTAGCCATTGAAAAACCCATGATAAAAGATATTTGCTCGCCAGCTATCCCTAATGCTCCAAAAACTATCTGAAGCATTAATCCAGCTATAAATCCAAATAAAAGTTCACTCATAACCGCCAAAAAGATTGTAGCAATATCCAAATTTTCTATATGCATAGTAGCCTGAGGATACAAGAATACAGTTAAAAAAATAGCAAAAACAGCTTTTATACTAACAGGAATTGAACCATAAGAATAAAATGGAAAAAATGCCATCATAGCACTCAATCTTGTAAAAAGTAGCAGTATCAGTATTACTTTTTCACTATTAATTAAATGCAAAAACTCCATTATTTTTCTTTTTCAAGTTTCCCTTCTCTTAGTCTATATACGCTATCACATTTTTTTGCCAACTCTTCGTCATGAGTAACCAAAAAAAGTGCTGAATTTTGCTCATAAATATATCTAAAGATAGCATCAATAACATCTTCTGCACTTTTTCTGTCGAGATTGCCAGTAGGCTCATCAGCAAATATAATTTTCGGTTTTTTCACCAAAACTCTTGCAATAGAAACTCTTTGTTGCTGACCTCCAGATAGTTCAGTTACTTTTTTATTCAATACATTGTCAATATTCAATATACCCAAAAGTTCATTATCTATTTTTTTACCAGTCAGCACTGATGAGAGTTCTATATTTTCATAAGCACTAAATCCGTTAAAAAGATAATGGGATTGAAAGATAACTCCGACATCATTACGGCGAAGAGATAAAAGTTTATTTTCGTTTAATTCATATATATTTTTGCCATCAATATAGACTTTTCCATGATTTGGGACTAAAAGTGTTGAGAGTATATGTAAAAGTGACGACTTACCGCTTCCGCTTATACCTAATATTGCGATACTTTCTTTTTGGTTTAGTGATAAAGATACATTTGAAAAAAGAGGATAGTCAAAAGAGTGAGATATTTCTTCACATCGTAAAAGATTTACTGTATTTGTTATGTCAAACTGTGAGTTACCAACGAAGCCTTTCCGTTCTTCGTTCATTTTATGTTACTCACAGTTTTATAATTATACTATATTTTACTTTAATTGTTCAGCAACTTCTGCAGCGAAATCACAACCTTTTTTTTCTAAGCCTTCGCCAAGTTCAAATCGAACATATTCAGTGATTTCTATTTTTCCACCAAATTCTTTAGATTTCTCTTCTAAAACCTGTTCAATAGTTTTTTTATCATCCATTACAAAAAATTGACTAAGAAGAGTCAACTCTTGGTCAAGCAGAGTATTGTCAGCTATAAATCTCTGAATTTGTCCCGGTATTATCCTGTCCCATATTTTTTCAGGTTTTCCTTCTGCTCTAAGTGCATCTTCAAGTTCTTTTTTTGTATCTTCTAAGACTTTATCACTCAGTTGAAGTTTACTAGCATATTTTGGAACATGTTTTAAAGTTTTTCCAAGTCTTTTTAATTCAATATTTTCTTTTTCAATAGTTGCTTTTAATGCTTCTGTTTCTTTTTCAACAAACTCAGCATCTAATTCTTGATAACTTATATATTGCGGTTTCATAGCAGCTGCATGCATTGCAATATTTTTAAGTAGTACAGTAGCTTTTTTTGCTACATCTTCGTTTTCACAAGCAGCACCAAGTATAACCCCGACCCTGCCATTTGAATGAGCATACCCATTTACTATACCATTTTCTTTAGTTTTGATAGTTGCTATTCTTCTTACAACCAAGTTTTCGCCTATTTTAGCTATGTTTGTATTAAAATATTCTTCAAATGCAATACCATCGACTTCTGTTTTTTTAAGCTCTTCAACATCAGCAATATCTTTTTCCTGAACTAATTGTGTAATTTTTTCAGTTAATCCGATAAAATGTTCATTTTTTGCTACAAAATCAGTCTCTGAATTAATTTCCGTAATAGTAGCAACTTTAAAGTCATCGCTAACTTTTACACCGATTAATCCTTCACTTGCTAATCTGTCAGATTTTTTAGCAGCCTTGCCAAGACCTTTTTCTCTTAAAAGCTCCATCGCTTTTTCAATATTGCCATCTGTCTCACCAAGAGCTTTTTTGCAATCCATCATTCCAGCACCGCTCATTCCTCTTAATTCTTTTACTAATGCTGCACTAATGCCTGCCATTATTTATTCTCCTCTTTTGTTTCAGAAATTTCTGAAGCTTCTTTTTTTACTTCTTCAGTAATCTCTTCTTTTATTTTAGCCTCTTCATTCTCTTCATTATTTTCCATAACTTCTTTAGCATTATCAGCTTGATTTTGAGATAATATTTCTTTACCTTCTATTATGGCTTCACACATCTCTTTACAAAAAAGCTGAATGCTTCTTATAGCATCATCATTGCCCGGAATCGGATAATCAATAACATCAGGATCACAATTTGTATCTATTGGTGCAACAACAGGGATGCCAAGCTTGTTTGCTTCTCCTACTGCTATTCTTTCTTTAACAGTATCAATGGCAAAAACCATATCAGGAGCTTTTTTCATATCACTTATACCACCAAGATAAGCTATAAGTTTATCTTTTTTTCTTCTTAGCACAAGAGCTTCTCTTTTTGTCAGTAAGTCAAGTTGACCCTCTTCTTCCATTTTTTTAATAACTTCAAGTTTTCTAATTGATTGTTTTATTGTCTGAAAGTTTGTAAGCATTCCGCCTAACCATCTGTGATCAACATAAGGCATACCACATTTTACGGCATACTCTTTTATAGCAGCATTTGCCTGTTTTTTAGTACCCACAAAAAGTATTGTCTTACCCTCTGCTGCTGCATCTCTTACAACATTGTATGTATATCTGAAATATCTTAAAGTCTTTTGCAAATCTATAATATAAATATTTTTTCTTTCACCAAAGATATACTTTTTCATCTTCGGGTTCCATCTTCTTGTTTGATGTCCAAAGTGAACACCGCACTCCAACAAATCCTTCATAGTAACCATTCTTTCTCCTTGAATTAATTTAGGTTTTATCCTCCACACCCATCAACACTAATTAGTGCAACCATTAAGGATTGGTGTGTGTGAGATTAAGACAAGGATTATACTGAAAACTTTATTAAACATCCTTTAAAAACGAGGTGTAAATAAATACAAATTTTTGTCGATTATATATCTAGATAAAATAAAATTTAACTAATAACTCTTTAAGAATTATTAAGATAAAGTTTTACGATTTTATCTTGCCTTAACGAACAATATTGGGAAAAGGGAATTTTTGAAAAAGTATACAGCAACTTCTTTAATTATTATATTATTATTACTAAATATAATAATTAGTACTGAAAATTTCAGATTTCTTTCTATAATAATTTCTGCTATTATACTTTTATTGGTAATTTTTATTTTTTACAAAGAACAAAATAAAGATGCATCCAATAGCATAAAGAATCTACCTGACAGGATAACACTTCTTGAAAGATTAGAAGAAAGTAAAAATTTAAAACATAGAGCATTAATCCTTGTGAATATCGACTCTTTTGAAGATATTAATGATTTCTACGGGTATGATTTTGGGGATGCTGTTTTAAAAAAAATATCAAAATGGCTACAAATTAATTTACCAGATGAAAAGGCAGAACTTTACAAATTAGAAGCTGATAATTATGCTATTTTTACAGACAAATACAAAACAGTGACTGAATTAAGTAAATACTTAAATAAAATTTCATCAAATATAATAGATACAAAATTCAAAATTCAAGATAATGAGCTTGACATTGGCTTTACTATCGGCGCAACCATCAACAATGACCATCTTTTAAAATCAACACACAGTGCATTTAAAAAAGCAAAGCTCAAACAAACTCAATTTGAAATATACATAGACAATCCCAACAATGAAAACATCCAGGAAAGAAATATAAAAATAAATAAAATTATTAAGCAAGCGATACAATCAAAACAGGTAATTCCATTTTTTCAACCAATATATAATATAAAAAGTGATAAAATTGACAAATATGAAACACTTATGAGACTCGAAACAGAAGAAAATAATATCATGATGCCATCAGAATTTTTACAGATATCTAAAAAATCAAAGTTATATCCGAGATTAACAAAAGAGATATTTTCAAGAGCAGTAGATATTACAGGATCACTAAACAGTGAAATATCTATAAACTTGTCAGTTGATGATATACTTGATAAAAATACTAATAATTTTATTTTGAGTATGCTTGAGAAAAACGATATTGGATCATGGATTGTATTTGAGATACTTGAGAGTGAGGGAATTGAAAATTATAAAGATGTAACTAAATTCCTTCGTAATGTTAAGTCCTTAGGAGCAAAGATTGCAATAGATGATTTTGGAAGCGGATATTCCAATTTTGAATATATACTAAAGCTTGATGTTGATTATTTAAAGATAGACGGCTCTCTTATAAAAAATATTGATATCAATGAAGATGCACAAATAATAACAAGTACCATAGTAGAATTTGCCAAAAAATTAAAGATTGGAACTATTGCAGAATTTGTTCACAATAAGCAGATATATGAAAAAATTAAAGAGTTGGGTTTTGATTATGCACAAGGATTTTACATAGGAAAACCAGATAAAAACCTATCAATAGGAAAAAACTTAGATTACTTAAAATAAACCACCGTGCCATATTTTGTTATTTCAACATAATAATACCGCAAAATCTTCCAGTAGGTCCATCTCGTCTGTAAGAAAAATAATTTTTATCACAACTTGTACAAATATCTGATATTCTTATATTCTTTTCCAATAACCCAAAAGATATCAACTGCTCTTTGATTATTGATTTTATATCTAAAAAATATTTGTTATTTTTTGAGGATATGTATTTGCTACCAAAATTCTTTATAGTAAAATTTGCAATACTTTCATCTACTTCATAACAGCACTTTGCGATAGAAGGGCCAACATGAACAACTATATCTTCTTGCAAACTACCAAAATTTATCCTCATCTTATAAATTGCTGCACTTATAACTCCTTTGAAAGTACCTACTCTGCCAGAATGCAATGCAGCTATAATCTTTTTACTTTTATCATAAACCAATACTGGTGCACAATCTGCCGCCATTGTCATTAGTGGAATTTTTATTTTATCAGTTATGATTCCATCACAATCTCTTATCTTTGAAACAAAACTATTAGTTACAATTTTTATATTTGCACTATGAATTTGCTCCATATATACCATATTTTCAAGTAAAAAATTATTATTATCAGCTATAATTTGTCTATTTTTTATAATATCAGCAGGCTTATCTTCAACACTATCACTAACATTTAGACTTTCATAAGGTGCTTTGGAAACTCCCCCATGTCTATTGGTAAAAAAAGCTAAAACACTATCATCTTCAAAAAAAGCTCTCATACCCTTCCTTTACCATTTTGCCATTATGTTATCAACTTCATTCCAAGAAAGAGACTTTTTTTCTTTAAAAATATGATAAATATATCTTGCAAACATATCTGTTTCTATATTTACAACCTTGTTTGGTCTATAATCATTAAAAAGTGTATTTTTTACAGTATGCGGTATGATAGTCAGTCTAAAACTATCATTGAAAACTTCATTTATTGTCAAGCTTACTCCATCAACCGCGATACTACCTTTTGGAATGATAAACTTTATATACTCTTTTGGAACTGTTATATAAAAGTCATAATTATTTTCATTTTTTTGTATTTTTACTATTGTCCCTGTGCAGTCTATATGCCCTTGAATAACATGCCCCTCTATCCTATCACTAAGCTTCATAGCCGGCTCTATATGCACTTTAGCGTTTAAATTATCTGTTTCTATAACTTTTTTACTCTCATGAGAAAGTTCTACAAAAAATGAGTTATTACTTTTTCTTACAACTGTTAAACATGCCCCATTAACTGCTATTGAATCACCGATATTTGGTTTGTAAGCAGCGCTAATCTCCAGTAAATTACTATTTTTCAACGAAGCTTGTGCTATTTCTCTTATAAGTCCTGTAAACATTTTTTCATTTCCTTATCAAAATATTGCATAATATTTAAACTTACACACTATATTATATCAAAAATTATGAAGCACTAAAATGGTATAATAACTAACCTTATGCACTATAACGAGCAAAGCTCTATATTGTGGCAGGGACTAAAGTCCCTACGACCCCCTAAAGCTACGAAAAGTAAGGCTTTTCGAGAAAAAAGTGCGTAAGGTCAGATAATAAATCTCAATTTTTTGTGAGGTAAAATATGAAATTCGATATAATTGTCGTAGGTGGCGGTCATGCAGGTATTGAAGCAGCTTTAAGTAGTGCTAGAATGGGCAAAAAAACACTGCTTATCACTATATTGGCAGAGCAAATAGGTGCTACTAGTTGCAATCCTGCTATCGGTGGTTTAGCAAAAGGGCATCTTGTAAAAGAGTTAGATGCCCTTGGTGGACAAATGGGCTTGACAACTGACAATACAGCTTTGCAATTTCGAACTCTAAATATATCAAAAGG
>WFMT01000118.1 GCA_015488975.1 Campylobacteraceae bacterium
AAAACTTCACCTTTTTCTCTTAAGTGGTATATTTCTAAAATATCACCTTTTTTTTGAGACTGTACAGTTTCTGGTCTTGCTTGAACCATATAAAGATGACCATCAAGCCCGTCTTTAGCCCATTCCATATCCATAGGTTTTATATGTCCTACTTTTTTAGAGTAGTGATTTTCTACTTTTATGGCATAATCGGCTAAAACCATTACATCATTATCACTTATACAAAATCTCTTCTCTTCTTTTTCTGTTGTTGGTATATTTTTTGTATATTCGACTGCTATATTATCAGTATTTAACACATCTGTAAATATCATTTTTAGTTTTTTACTACCTAGTCGTCTTTTTAAAACAGCTCTTTTTCCTTTAACAAAAGTAGGTTTATGCACATAAAAACTATCCGGATCTATCGTGCCTTGTACAACATTTTCTCCAAGTCCTAAAGCAGCATTTATAAAAACAACATCTTCAAAACCTGTTTCAGTATCAAGACTGAACATTACCCCACTCGCTCCTTTGTCACTTCTTACCATTTTCATGACAACAACACTAAGATATACTTTAAAATAATCAAACTTATTATCATATTTGTAATGAATTGAGCGATCTGTAAAGTTTGAAGCCAAACATCTTTTGTAAGCATCAAGCAACTCTTTTTCATTTTTTATGTTTAAATAAGTATCATTTTGACCGGCGAAAGAAGCTTCAGGGGAATCCTCAGCAGTTGCAGAAGATCTAACAGCCATAGAGAGAGTATCACCGTATTCTTTTTTTAACTTTTCAAAGCCATCAAATATATTTTGTTTTAAATCATCAGGAAGTTTGCATTCCCAAATAATTTTACGACAATTTGCACCTCTTTCTTGAAGCTGCTTTAAGTTATTTGGATTCAAATCATCTAATTGCTCATGCAGTTTTTTCCAAGCATTATTATAATCAAGTATATATTTATATGCACTTGCAGTAACTGCGAAGCCATTTGGCACTCTCACGCCCTCACTTGTAAGATTTTGATACATTTCACCCAATGATGCATTTTTCCCACCTACTTCGGCAACATCTTCTATACCTATTTCTTTAAACCATTTGATATATTGACTCATCTTGTATCCTTTCAATTTTCTTTAATGAAATTATATTACAAATTTTATTTACTTTTTGTTTGAAATTTAGAATTATTGTATCTTAATATTATTTTTATCATCTGTAAGCCAACTAACAGAATGTAAACTCACTATTTAATATACTAACTTATCAAAAATGAGGAGGTATAAAGTGTCATATAAAAATGATATAAAAAAGAAAATAGAAGATATACTTTCACATGATAGAGATATTGAAAAAGAGATTGAATATTTGATTAAAAATGATTATAAAAATATAGTTGAAGATTATAAAAAAACAGGACAGTCAATAGAGGGTATTACTTATGAAATGTTAGAAGTTATGGAAGAGTTACTACATAATAATATGCAAAAATATAAAGAAATTTTAAAACATTCTTCTGCTTCTATGATAGAAACTGCAAAAGAAAGCGCAAGAGAAAATATAGATAAAAATCATCAATTAATAAGTCAAAAAGAGAATGAATTTCATCAACAATTAAATGATATAAATGATTATATAGATAAGTTAAATAACGATTTCAAAAAAAAGATGGATCTTTTGCATCATCAACTTTACGACAATATCGAACATGAAAAGTTTCATATAGAAGAAATCTTGCATGGCATAAGTATATACAGTAAAGATAAAAGTCATAAATTTTTTGAAGAAAACATTAAGAAATGCAAAGAAAGTATCGAATATATAGATAGTTTGTCAAAAACATACAAAGAGTCGATTTATCAAAAAACAAAGACAAAAACTGCTATTTTACTTTATAAGTTAGCAAACAGAATTAATCAGCTATAATAAGATTTATCAATAAAAATATACCAGAGGAAAAAGCATGCAAAATAACTCTTTCTCCCTTGATGACTCTCTTAAAATCTTACAAAAATCTTTTTTGTTTGAAAAAATAGATAAAGAAGAACTAAAGCAAATAATCAAATCATCTACTTTAATAAACTGGAAACGAAATGAAACAATTGACAGTGATATGGGTGCAAAATACTTTCACATCATATTAAAGGGCAGATTAAAAATCACTTGCATAAACCCTCAAACAGGCAGGAGTATATCTCTTTTTATTTTAAGCAGTGGAGATATTTTTGATATCGTTACTTTGCTTGACGGTAAAGAGCATATTGTTTTTCCTGTTGCGATGGATGATATATTTGCTCTTCGTTTTCCTTTAAAAAAAGCGAGACAATTACTAAAGGATTATCCTAACTTTAATGCTTCTTTTTTACCGTATCTTGGACAAACTATGAGAGAATTGGAAGACTTTGGAGAATCTTTGGTTTTTAATGATACTTCAGTAAGACTTGCAAAGCTGATTTTAAAACATACATCACCAAAAGAGATACAAGATCATCATCATGTCAAACTCATAAATAACCTCTCGCACGAATCTTTGGCAGAAATGATAGGCTCAGTTCGCTCAGTCGTAAGTACACAGATGGAAAAACTCAAAAAAGAAGGCATAATCTTAAGCAAAAGAGGATACCTTGCGGTAAGAAACTTGGAAAAATTGATTGAAAAATGTGATGATTTTAAGATATAAAATCATAATCAAAGGATAATTTTGAATAAAAAAGCAGTAATTCAAGATGAAAAATTAGGTCTTAAAGAACTCATTGCCATGGGAGTTGGAGGCATGGTTGGAGGTGGGATATTTTCAGTTCTTGGTTTATCTGCTGATTTGGCAGGACATGGAGCTTTTATAGCTTTTGGTCTTGGAGGAATCATAGCATTGCTTACAGGATGGTCTTACTCTAAACTTGGTCTTTCTTATAAAAGCGAGGGTGGTAGTTTTACCTATCTTGAAAAAGCTTTTTCAAACCAAAACATTGCAGCACTTGGCGGATGGCTGCTGATAGTCGGATATATAGGAACTCTCTCTTTGTATGCTTATACTTTTGGAGTATATGCAAAAGCTATGTTTGATGATGGTACTTATAGTATTGCTTTGCAACATCTCTTTGAATCAGGCATACTGCTTACTTTTTTAGGTGTCAATCTTTACGGAGTAAAAGCAGCCGGACATACAGAAGATATC
>WFMT01000119.1 GCA_015488975.1 Campylobacteraceae bacterium
TCATCTTCAACCAATGGTCCTTCTTGAATTTCAAAATTCATATTTAAAAAGTAATTTATGATTTTATCCATAGTTGCTTGAACCGGATGTAAAGCTCCACTCTCACAAGCCGCATCAAAAAGAGTAACATCGACACCATCTTTTTGCATAACTTTTTGCACTCTTTCTCTTTCAAGAAACTCTTTTTTTTCTTGCAAAAGGTCATTTAACTCTTTTTTTAAGATATTGATCTTACTTGCAAACTCTTTTTTTTCTTCATTTGCCAAAGTTTTTAACTTCATAAAAGAAGAAGCCAAAACACCCTTTTTACCGAAGATTTCAATCCTAAGCTTCTCAAGCCCATCCAAATCTGCGGTAGATTTTATTTTGTCTTTATAGTCATTCAAATAATTTACCTTAATATTCGTATTAGGGCGATTATTTTACAACAATGTATATTAAATTTTAGTAAATTCAAATTTTTTTGTATTATATATTAATTTTTTTAACTACTTAAGTACCTAAAATACCTTTAAAACTATGGTATATTGGGAACGAACAAAGATTTAAGTAAAAAAGCAGATGTAAAATCTAAAATTTTTGGATATAATAAGAAAAAAAAGGATAATTCATGTGCATATTTTGTAAAATTGTCAAAGGCGAAATTCCATCCAATAAAATTTATGAGAATGATGAATTTTTAGCTTTTCACGATATAAACCCAAAAGCCCCCATTCATATCCTTGTCATCCCAAAAGAGCATGTTGAAAAATTTCAAGATACAACACCCGAAATGATGGCAAAAATGACACTTTTCATTCAAGAATTGGCAAAGAAACTTGAACTTGATGCAAGAGGCTATAGGCTTGTTGTAAATAATGGAGAAGATGGTGGGCAAGAAGTCATGCATTTGCATTTTCATATTCTCGGTGGTACAAAACTTATCTGGCCACAGCTTGCCCCTAATGAAAGTAAGAATTATTTATAGTGATAAGTATAGATTGCATATAACATAGCAAACCAAGTTTTGTTTCAGTATTTACCTCATTCTCAAAATTGCATCCGTGTAATTTTTCCGAGGCTGACAGCTATTTTTGTATCGTGCAAAAATAGCCATTAGAGCCGATAAAAAATGAAACAAAACTTAAAATTGAATTACCGCAGCTTACAAGGCAGTATTATTTTTTTCTAACCATTTTTGAAAGTATTCTAACTGTTTTTTTGTTGAATTTACAGAAGTTCCTCCCTCTGAATTTCTCGCATTCATTGAATTTTCAAGTTGAAGTACTTCAATCACATCATTTTGAATTTTAGGTTCAAAAATTCGCAACTCTTTTATATCAAGCTCACTCATATCTTTACCTGCTCCATCGGCATATCCGACTATCTCTCCAGTTAGTTTGTAAGCATCTCTAAAAGCATATCCACATTTAGTTGTCAAATAATCAGCTAAATCAGTGGCACTTAAATGCCCTTTTTTGGTAGCTTTTAACATATTTTTCTTTTTCACGCTCATACTTTCAATAGCTTTTGTCAATATCTTTATAGAAATTTCAGCTGTCTTAATGCTATCAAAAACACCCTCTTTGTCTTCTTGCATGTCTTTATTGTAAGCCAATGGCAAGCCTTTTAAAACAGTCAAAAGTGAGATAAGATTGCCATATACTCTACCAGTTTTTCCTCTTAAAAGCTCAGGAACATCCGGATTTTTCTTTTGGGGCATTATAGAGCTGCTTGTTGAATACTCATCACTAAGTTCAACAAACCCGAACTCACTGCTACTCCAAAGTATAATCTCTTCAGCAAATCTGGATATATGCATCATCAAAACAGAAATATTAAATAAAATCTCCAAAGCAAAATCCCTGTCACTAACACTGTCAAGACAATTTATACTAATACTGTCAAATCCTAAAAGTTTTGCCTCATACTCTCTGTCTGTTTCATACGGAGTACCGGCAAGTGCAGCACAACCAATAGGAGAAATATTATTTCTTTTACCTGAATTTTCAAACCTCTCAATATCTCTTTTAAACATTGAGATATATGCCAAAAGATGATATGCAAAGTTTATCGGCTGGGCATGTTGGAGGTGGGTCATGCCCGGGAGCAAAGTATCTGTGTTTTGCTTTGCGATTTTTAGCAAAACTCTCTGCAACTTATAAAGCAACTCATTTAGTTTTTTATTGCTTCTTAAAACAAACATTCTAAAATCAAGTGCAACCTGGTCATTTCTACTTCTTGCTGTATGCATTCTTTTGGCATCATCACCGATTAATTCAGTCAGTCTGTTTTCTATGGACATATGGATATCTTCATCTTTTAAATAAAACTGATATTTGCCGTCTTGTATCTCTTTTCTTATGGTATTAAGCCCGTCAATTATCTTATCTTCACTCTGTTTTGATATAATGCCCTGCTTAGAAAGCATTTTAACATGAGCGATTGAACCATCTATATCTTCGTTATAAATTTCTTTATCAAACATGATAGAAGCATTAAATTCATCCAAAAGTTTTGCACTTGTTTTTTTGATCTTTCCAGAGGCAACTTTTCTCAATATTTTCCTTTTAACTATATTTTAGGTCCGGCACTTGAATAGTCATATTTGCTATCTTTTGTAATATATTTTTTAAAATTATTGACAAACATTTTAGCAAGGTTGTCTCTTGTTTTGTTATAACCTTTTTTATCTTCCCATGTATTTATAGGATTTAAAATATTAGTATCAACTCCTTTTAATTTTGTTGGTACTGATAGATTAAATACTGGTATTTTTTCAAACTCAATATTATTTATACTACCATCAAGTATAGCATCTATACAACTTCTTGTGGCTTTTATACTCATTCTTTTACCAACACCATAACTCCCGCCACTCCAGCCGGTATTGACTAAAAATACATTTACTTTATATTTATCTATCTTTTCTCCCAACAATTTTGCATAAACAGTAGGGTGAAGTGGCAAAAAAGGCTCTCCAAAACATGAACTAAATGTAGCAACCGGCTTTGTTATACCTCTTTCAGTCCCTGCAACTTTTGCAGTATAACCACTTAAAAAATAATACATTGCCTGTTCTTTTGTAAGTTTGCTAACAGGAGGCAACACTCCAAATGCATCAGCAGTTAAAAAGATAATGTTTTTAGGATGACCTGCCTGTAATGATTTGCAATGATTTTCTATATGATGTATGGGGTAGGATACTCTTGTATTTTCAGTTTTGCTTTTATCGCTGTAATCAACTTTTTTATTTTCATCCATCACTATATTTTCCAAAAGTGCATCTCTTCTTATAGCAGCATAAATTTCAGGCTCGCTATTTGGGTCTAAGTCAATAACTTTTGCATAGCAACCACCTTCAAAGTTAAATACGCCATCATCATCCCATCCATGTTCATCATCACCTATCAAAGCTCTTTTAGGATCAGTTGACAAGGTTGTTTTACCAGTTCCACTTAAACCGAAAAACAAAGCAGTATCTCCATCTTTTCCTACATTGGCAGAACAGTGCATACCAAGTTTGCCTTCAAGCGGCAACCAGTAATTCATCATGGAAAAAACACCTTTTTTTATCTCTCCACCATACCATGTCCCACCGATGACGGCTATATTTTCTTCTATATTAAACACAACAAAAACTTCAGAATTCAATCCTTGTTCTTTCCACTCTTCATTTGTTGTTTTACTTGCGACAAAAAGCGTAAAATCAGGTTTAAAATTTGCAAGTTCTTTTTGTGTAGGACTTATGAACATATTTTTTACAAAATGAGCCTGCCAAGCAATTTCAGATATAACTCTTATACTTTTTTTACTATTTGCACTAGCTCCGGAAAATGCATCTTCGACAAAAAGTTTTTTACCAGAAAGTTGTTGCTTTGCTTTTTTAAAAAGTTTATCAAATACTTCTTTTGTAACAGGATGATTTATTTCACCCCAAGCTATATATTTATTTGAAGGTGGCTCATTTACAAAGTATTTATCATTAGGACTTCTACCTGTAAATACTCCCGTATCGACATTTACTGTGCCATTGTCAGTTACACTTCCCTCTTTATTTTCAAGCTCAAGCTCAAAAAGTTTGTCATAATCCAAATTGTGATAAACTTTTTTTACATCTTGGATACCAACACTCCCTAACTCATCTATAACTGACATTTTTAAAAACTCCTTTTATTTAAATATTGACAACAATACACCTGCTGCCACAGCCGAGCCTATAACCCCGGCAACATTTGGACCCATTGCATGCATTAAAAGCATATTTGTTTTATCTTCATCCATTCCAACTTTATTTGAAACCCTTGCAGCCATAGGTACCGCACTTACTCCGGCTGACCCTATAAGAGGATTTATCGGATCTTTAGAGAGCTTGTTCATAAGTTTTGCCATTAAAACTCCAGCAGCTGTGCCTATCGCAAAGGCAACAAGACCTATAGCTAAAATTCCAAGAGTATCAGGTATCAAAAATTTCTCAGCTGCAAGTTTCGAGCCAACTCCAAGTCCCAAGAAAATCGTTACTATATTTATCAAAGAATTTTGCATTGTATTTGAAAGCCTGTCAACCACTCCTGATACTTTTGCAAAATTTCCAAATGTTAAAGCCCCTATCAAAGGAGTTGATTCAGGCAAAATCAATATGGAAAGGATTAAGACAGTAAGTGGAAACATTAATTTTTCAAGTTTACTGACTTCTCTTAACTGCTTCATTTTTATCTGTCTTTCTGCTTTGGTTGTAAAAAGTCTCATAATAGGCGGTTGGATGATAGGAACCAGCGCCATATATGAATATGCTGCAACTGCGATAGCACCCATAAGATCTGGTGAAAGTTTGGATGCGACAAATATGGAAGTAGGCCCGTCAGCTCCACCTATTATGGATATTGCCGAAGCATCTTTTAATGTAAAACTAAAAAACGGAGTATATTGACTTAAAAGTATCGCTCCTACGAGTGATCCAAATATTCCAAACTGTGCTGCTGCGCCCAAGAGTGCGGTTTTAGGATTTGCCAAAAGTGGACCAAAATCCGTCAATGCACCGACTCCCATAAAGATTATAAGAGGAAATAATTCATTTTTAATACCGGCATCAAAAATAACACCTATAAAGCCTTCATGACCTATAAAATTTGCCAGAGGAATATTGGCAAGCAATCCTCCAAAAGCTATGGGCAAAAGAAGTAAAGGTTCAAAGTTTTTCGCAATTGCCAAATAAAAAAGAAGAAAAGTTATAAGTATCATGATAACTCTTCCCCAACCTTGTGCGAACTTGCTGATAGGCTCTCCTAAAGCATTTTTAACTCCTGCTTTTGGGTTTAAAAATGCATAAATTCCTGTTGTTTTATAAAAATTTTTAAACATTTTGATTATAGAAACAGATTTATATTCTTTTGAGTATTGTCCTGTTTTTGCACTACTGTTTATATTTGTTTCTGATATATTTTGAGATGCTGATAAATTTATAGCCCCAAATAAAAAAGTTGTAATAAAAACTACAAATAAGAGTCGTTTCATCAAAAATCCTTACATCACAAAGAGTAATTGACCGTTTTCTACACTCTCACCTTCTGACACATTTATTGACGAAATAATACCTGCATTTGGAGCAACAACTTCTATTTCCATTTTCATTGCTTCCAAGATCAACACAACTTCATCTTTTACAACACTGTCTCCTTTGTGTGCAACAATTTTAAATACACTTCCAGGAAGAGTTGCAAAAACCTCTTTTCCTTCTATTGAATTTATAACTTGAGATTTTGGAACACTTACTTCTTCTTTAAGAGTTTGTTTGGCTGGAGATATGTGAGTATTTTTTCCCTCAACCACATCAACATCATACTTTTTACCGTTTACCATAACCGTATAACTTCCACTCATAGCTTTTGTACCTTTTTTTGAGATATTATCTTCTTTCATAAGACTTAATTTTCTAACATTGACTTTAGCTTCACCTTTTAAAAAAGCAATACCTTTTTCCTTGCAAGCTCCTGCTATAAAGATATTTTCTTCTGTAGTTTCTATATTTTCATCTTTAAGTATTTTTATAAAATGTTCTTTTGATTTATTGGGATCTTCATTTGCAAGCTGCATTGCAGTTTTTGTTGTAGGTTCCAATTTTAACTGTTCACTTGCAAGTTTTATTAATTCACTATTTGGCTTAACTGGAGTTTTTCCAAAATATCCCAAAATCATCCTGCCGTAACCATCGGCTATCTTTTTCCATGGACCAAACATTACATTATTGAATGCCTGTTGAAAATAAAATTGGCTAACCGGCGTTACACTTGTACCATATCCGCCTTTTTCCACCACTTCTCTCATCGCATCAATAACTGCAGGAAATTTATCTAATATATTATTGTCTCTCATCATTTGAGTATTTGCTGTCAATGCACCTCCTGGCATAGGAGAAAAAGGAATAACAGGAGAAACCGCTGTTGCTTCTGGAGGAATAAAATAATCTTTTAACTCTTCTTTTAAGAATGTTTCATATTTTAAAATCTTTTCAACATTCAACCCACCAAGATCATAATCAGTTCCCTTTGTTGCATGTAAAAGTGTAAGAATATCAGGTTGAGATGTACCACCGCTAACAGGACTAGCAGCCAAATCAATTCCGTCAACTCCGGCGTCAAGTGCGGCCAAATAACAAGCTACGCTAACTCCAGCAGTTTCGTGAGTATGAAGTCTTACATGAACATGCTCAGATAAAAGAGATTTTGCCATTTTAATAGTATCATAAACTTTTTTAGGATTTGAAGTTCCGCTAGCATCTTTAAAGCACACACTATCATAATTTATACCGCTATCTAAAATCTTTCTTAAAACTTTTTCATAAAATTCCACATCATGAGCACCTTTGCATCCTGGAGGCAGCTCCATCATGGTAACAACAATTTCATGTTTTAAGCCATATCTTTTTATACATTCACCACTATATTTTAAATTTTCAACATCATTTAACGCATCAAAATTTCTTATAGTTGTAGTGCCATGTTTTTTAAATAATTTTGCATGTAAATCTATCATTTCACTGCTTGCTGTATCAAGCATTACGGTATTTACTCCACGCGCTAAGGTTTGAAGGTTGGCTTCTGGCCCAACTACTTCTCTAAATTTATCCATCATATCAAAAGCATTTTCATTTAGGTAAAAAAACGGACTTTGAAACCTGGCGCCTCCGCCAAATTCAAAATGGCTAATTCCGGCATCTTTTGCAACTAAAACCGCATTGATAAAGTCTTCAAGCAAAACTCTCGCTCCAAATACAGACTGAAATCCGTCTCTAAATGTCGTATCCATTATATCTATGAGCTTTTTAGCCATATTTTTTCCTTACTTTTTTCTATATTCAGTAATTGCTGCGGTGATTACCGCTATAACTTCATCTTCGCTACTTGAATTATGTAAAACCGGATTTTTAATGGTGGTAGATTTTTCTTTTTTTTTATTTGGGAACATTTTTTTTATAATTTTTGATTCTATTTTTAAAACCAATATCATCAAATAAAGAAAAATATAAACCGTTGTCATTCCCAAGACTAAAAATTTTAATCCCTCTTCTATTAAGCTCGTCCCCATATTTTATCCTAATTATATAACTAATAATAAACAATAGTGAAATCTTAGCATTATTTTTATTAAATAAAAGTTTAATAAGTTCATATTTATAAATTTTTTAGTATTATTACCACATGAAAAATATACTTATTACACTGTTTTTTATCACTGTTTTTATTTTCGCAGGTGAGCCAATAAAACCTATTCCATTACACATAAAATATAATTATCAAAAAGCAAAACTAGGATATATGCTTTTTATGGATCCGAATCTCTCCTCAAGTGGCAAAGTCTCCTGTGCAACCTGTCATGACTTAAACCGTGGAGGAGTTGATCCAAGAAAAACAGCGGTGTCTGCCGGAGTTGACGGTCAAAAAGGCTCATCTAACGCACCTACTGTATTTAACAGTTACTTTGGATTTAGACAGTTTTGGAACGGAAAAGCTAAAAATCTTGACACTCAAGCAGGCGGACCTCTGCATAATCCAGTAGAGATGGGTATGGACAATCAAAAGATACAAAAGTATTTAAGAAGCAACAAATTTTATGTAAAAGAGTTTAAAGCTATCTACCATGAAAAACCAACTGCAAAAGATGTTGCAAATGCCATAGCAGAGTTTGAAAAGGCTTTGTTTACTCCAAATTGTAAATTTGACAAATATTTAAGAGGAGAGATAAAACTCTCAAAAGAGGAAAAAAAGGGATATGAATTGTTTAAGACTCTTGGATGTATTGCTTGTCACAACGGTGTGGATATAGGAGACAACAGTTATCAAAAGATGGGTGTTATCCATCCATATAAATGGCAAAGAAATATACCAGACAGATACGCTATCACTCACAAAAGAAGCGATAAAAATGTATTTAAAGTTCCAACTCTAAGAAATATTCTCTTAACCGCTCCATATTTTCATGATGGCTCAGCAAAGAATATCAAAGAAGCATTAAACTCTATGGCTTATCACAATCTAGGACTTAAACTTACTCCTGATGAGATAAAAGCCCTCATAGCTTTCTTTAAGACTTTAACAGGGCAAAAGCCTGCTATCTTAAAAAGGTTATCCAAGTGAATTTTCAATCTCTCAAATTCGGGGGGGGGACAGAAAGAGCTCCCCTGCCTTTAAAGCATGGGAATCATAACTTGAAAAACTTAATACTAAAATCATTTATAGTTATATTTTTCGCTTTTGTAGGAGTATTTGGAGTATTGAATCAAAAGTCAAAAATGCTTTATGAGATAAAGCAAACAAGTTATTTTTCTATGCAATTACAACTTATAAATAACCATATCAGCAAATTGAAAAATGATATTTTTAGAGACAAATTTTATCTATATTTTGATAATGACATCATTAGTAACTGACCTTACGCACTATATCACATCATCAGCATTATAGAATGTGGTATGATACGAGGCAGAAAGTTTTCGGCATAGCCGTAGCTATGGTGGAAATTTTCTAACGAAGTAGAATGCCTCATTCTATAATGCCCTTCGGGTGAGCTTTAAAGTGCACGATTGCTTCGTTGGTTTTACTTCACCATAGCTACGGCTATGCCAAAGCAAAACCGCCTTGCACTCATACACTTTAAAACTCACTGGTGATGTGATATAGTGCGTAAGGTCAGTTAGTAAAGAGATTAAAAAGATTGATATGCTTTTTAATATTGCTCTATCAGGTAAAGATTTTAAAAAAAATCAGCATAAAGATATATTCTTTGCTCTAAAAAATGAGAAAAAAAAATTTAAAAAATTAAAAAGCAGTATTTATGAATTTCTAAGATATAACGCACCTATTAAAAACAGTTCAATGTATCTATCAAGAATATTGGAAAAATCTTTTGATACATTTGATATGAATAATAAAAAAGACAGAAATATAATTTTGCTTTTTTCAAAATCAGAAGATAGTATCTTTTTCAATATAAATACTTCAAATAATGCCTTTATGAAAAATATTTTAAATTATAATAAAAAATTGTATCAACTGTCTAAAAATATTAAAGATGAAAAAAAGAGAGAGTTGATTGAAATTTTTCGTGCAAATTTGGGAGTATTTATAAAAAGCTTTCCAATACTTCAAAAAAACTTAAATACCATTTTAACTTTACCGATAGAAAATAATATAAAAAAGATTTTAAAAAGATATACTCAAAAGTCTCTTAAAGAACAGGAAAAAATAGGCAAAATTTCCAATTATATACTTATTTTGTATCTTTTAAGTATAACTGTTATACTGTTTTTTATCTTTTACACCGAAAAAGAAAATTTAAAACTTAAAAAGATTTCCAAAAAGCTATATTTCTCAACTATCACAGATAAATTAACAGGCTTAAGCAACAGAACATGCTATAAAAAGGATAAAAAAACTTTCAAAAATCCTTCTTTGATACTTATTAACATAGATGACTTTAAAGATATCAATAATTTATATGGAACAGATTTTGGAGATAAAGTTTTACAAATATTATCCAAAAAGATTGATTCTCTATCAAAAGATATGAAAAGTGCAAAAGTTTACAGAGTTGGGGCAGATGATTTTGGCATACTTTCTGAATTTCAAGGAAAAAATCAATTAATAAAAAGAGTTTTACAAATCTTACATGAGATAAATAACACTATCTTTGAGATAGATAATCATAGTATAAATATATCTGTTTCTATCGGTGTTAGTTATAATCAGCCAAAACTTCTTGAATGTGCTGACATAGCCTTGAAAAAAGTCAAATTATCATATACGACAATGTATCAGATATATAAGGATGATTTTAATACAGCCAAAAATTTAGAGAAAAATTTAGAAATCTTATCAACACTAAAAAAAGCTTTGCTTGAACATAGAGTTGTACCATATTTTCAGCCAATAGTAAACTTAAACAGTGGAAAAATAGTAAAATACGAAGCTTTAGTCAGGCTGATAAAACAAGACGGTGAAGTATTGTCTCCTTTTTATTTTTTAGATATAGCCAAAAAAGCAAAATTGATAAGTAAAATTACAGAAGTTATGCTTCTTGCTTCTTTAAAAAAGATAAGAGAAAAAAATGTATATATCAGTGTCAA
>WFMT01000120.1 GCA_015488975.1 Campylobacteraceae bacterium
AAAAGATTTATCACCTTTTGAAATAGGATTTAAAGTTAAATTTAAACCTATAACTAAAAAAGAGTATTTAAAACTCGGTGGCAAAATATGAATATGTTTGAAGTTTTGGATATTGGCGTAATGGCAACTTTTCAAGATATAGGAAGATTTGGATATGATGATATTGGGGTTTGCAATACCGGTGCAAGCGATGAGTTGTCATTTTTTCTTGCAAACAGGCTTCTAAACAATCCACAAAACAGTGTTGCTATAGAGTTAACCATAGGAGCACTAAAACTAAAAGCATTGCAAAGTACAAGAGTTTGTATTGCAGGAGCTGATACAAGAGCTAAGTTAAATGGACAATTATTAAGAAATTGGAGCGCTTTTGGGGTAAAAAAAGATGATATACTCGAATTTGGATATGCTATAAAAGGGCAATTAACTTACATAGCTGTCGAGGGAGGTTTTGAGGTAAAAAAGATACTTGGTTCATCTTCAGTAAGCAGATACATAGGCTCACCTATAAAAAAAGGCGATATTTTAAATGCCCCTCTAAGCAAAAACAGACAAAAAGCATTTTATTCACCCAAAATCATACCTGTTTTAGGATATAAAGAGTTGGAGCTTAGATTTGTCAAAGGATATCAGCATAAATTTTTTGATATCAAAAAATTTACCGCATCAAGGTTTAAAGTATCAAACAGATACAATAAAATGGGTTATCAATTAATCGGAGATAAAATCATACCAAAATACGATACTCTTATCTCAGAAGCTATAGCATTCGGTGCCGTGCAGATAACATCCGCGGGACAGCCAATCGTACTTTTAAAAGATAGACAAACCATAGGAGGATACCCGAAAATCGGCTCTGTTTTACCTATGGATTGCTTTAAGCTATCTCAATGCGGAGCCAATACAAAGATAACTTTCAAAGAAGTATCTTTGAAAAAAGCTACAAAATTTACAAAGAATTTTTACAATAAATTGAAAGGAATTTAAAATGAAACTCGGAAACTTAATGGTTGACATAATAAAAAGATTAAATGCCTACGATATATTTGGGGTTCCAGGTGATTATAACCTGAGATTTTTAGACTTTATTGTTGAGGATAAAGAGTTAAACTGGGTTGGAAACTGCAATGAATTAAATGCTTCTTATGCAGCTGACGGATATGCCAGAGAAAAGGGCATAGGAGTACTTGTTACAACACTTGGTGTTGGAGAACTTAGTGCAGCAAATGCAATTGCCGGAAGCTATGCTCACAATATCCCCATACTTCATATAGTAGGATATCCAAACAGTATAGTTTTAGAACGTGATATACCTGTTCATCATACACTTGCAAATTATCAAAAAAATAGCTTCTTAGACTCTTTTTCTCCAATAACCGGAGCATCAACCATACTTACAAGATACAATTATTTAGCAGAAATTCAAAGAGTTATTTCTAATATGCTTACAACCAAAAAACCTTGTTATATTGGTATCCCTGCTGATTTGATTGATCTTGATGTAAGCGAAGTTGTTGAAGAGATATCTTTTTATGCACAAAACAAAGATACTCACAATATAGAAACCTTGGGAGAGCAAATCATAAAAAGATACAATGAGACAAAAAAACCTATATTTTTACTTGGAGTAAATATAGCAAGATTTGGCAGCAGGCAAACTGTGACAAATATTTTGAAAAATTCTCAGTCAAAATTTGTAACCACGCTTATGGGTAAATCCATAATAAATGAAACAAATGTTGCCAAACCTAACTATCTTGGTATTTATGCAGGAGACTACAGTACCAAAGGCATGGTTGAAATCATGCAAGAATCTGACTGCATTATATCTATTGGAACAGTAGAAACAGACTTAAACTCCGGAGGCTTTAGTGATGATGCGATAGATCCACAAAATGTTATAACTATAAGAGATGAGTATATACGAATAGGTAAGAAAGTTTACAATGGTATCAGTATGGAATTATTGCTCAAATATTTGGAAGAGAATATATTGCCAAAAGTAAATCCATGGCTTAAAAACACTCTTATAAAAGATATCAATATTGATTTTGAATACTTCAAATCAAAGAAAGATAAATTAAACCATGAAAAATTTTGGCCACTTATAGCCAAAACAATTATAAAAGAAGGGGATATAGTTTTAGCTGAAGCAGGATCATCTTTGTTTGGACTTGTTCACCAAAATTTACCTGCTGGTATAGACTTTGTCTCACAAATCCTTTGGGCATCAATAGGATATACTCTTCCAGCCGCCATAGGATCAGCCATAGCTTCGCCTCATAGAAGAGTACTGCTTTTTATAGGTGATGGTTCATTTCAGCTTACCGCACAGGAGATAAGCTTGATTTCAAGATATGATTTAAATATCACCATTTTTCTCATCAACAATAACGGTTACACAATCGAAAGAGCAATTCACGGTCCAAAACAGCCATATAACGATATACCTTCATGGAATTATCCGGCATTTGCAAAGTCTCTTGGAATTGATAAAACATACAGTATAAAATATTTTAATGAGTTTGTTGATAAGCTTGATGATATAAGAAAAAGTGGATGTAAAATGGTCGAACTTTTTTTTGATAAATTTGACTATCCGCCTCTTTTAAAACAAATCTCAGATAAACTCGAAGAGGCAAACAGACAGATATAACAAGTGTTTATCTGCTAAAAATTTTAAGTTTGTAACTGATATTGTATATGGAATATTTTGCTTATTAGTTGGATACTTATTGTACTTTTATAAAATAGTTTCCATCATCTGAAACTTTTTTTATAAATCCTTCTGGGACAAAAGATATATCAGCATGCCCAATAAATAAAATACCTCCTGTTGGCAATAGTGTGTGAATCTGCGAAAGAGCCTTTGCTTTCTTATCGTTATTAAAATATATAAACATATTTCTGCAAAAAATAGCATCAAAGCTGCCAAGCTCCAAAAAAGAAGTATCAAAAATATTTTGATGTAGAAAATTTGCTCTTGTTTTTATCAAATGTGAAACACAATATCTGTCTCCTTGTCTTTGAAAATATTTTACATGTAAATTCTTGGGCAATAGATGAAGCGAACGATCTAAATAGCATCCTTTTTTTGCTGTTGCAATTTCATCGCTATTGAGATCTACTCCTGTTACAAAAATACCAGTTTGCTGCCTTTCTTGAAGATACATCAAAATCGAATAAACTTCTTCTCCACTTGAACTTGGAACGCAAAGAATCTTTTTAATATTTTTCTCTTTCATAAGCTTTACTAAAATTTTCAAATGCCCTAATTCTCTGTAAAAATATGTCTCTGTAACAGTGAGCATATTGATAAGTCTTGTTTGCAATTCTATTGAATTATCTATTTTTTCTTTAAGTTCCAAAAAATCACCGATACCGTTTTTGACAGCAAATCGTTCCAGCTTTTGCAAAGTCACTAACTTTTGCTTCTCATAATCAAGTCCAAATTTATCTTTTATCTCTTTTAATAATATCTTTGCATCTTTGTCTTTAAAATTTAACTCTTTTTTTTGAGATATTTTTTTGTTTTGATTATTGTTTTTTTTATTTTTAAGCCAAAAAAACATTTATATCCCTTATGATTTCTTCTATTGAAAATATTTTTGAAGTTGCATTCAACTCTTTTGCAATTTTTGGCATACCATATACTATAGAAGTTTGCTCATCTTGTGCAACACAAATAAAACCTGCTTTTTTGACAGCCAAAAGACCTTTTGCCCCATCAGCACCAATCCCACTAAGTAAATAAGCCCTAATATCACAATCTTTCAAATCCGCAGCAGAAAAAAATAACTCATTTATATTCGGATGATAGATACCTTTATAATTTTTTAAAGCCTGAAGTACAAGTAGTCCATTTTGTTTTAAAATAGCACTCTTATTAAAAAGATAAATACTGTTTGTATCAATTTTTTGTACCGATTTTTCACAAAAATAAACTTTTGTATGAATATTGATGCGATCAAGTCTTTTAGCAAAAGAGGCAAGAGATACTCTGTCCATGTGCTGTGCTATTATAATACTCCCATCAAAACTATGATCAATCGAGGTAACTATTTTTTCTATCAGCCCCGGTCCTCCTGTGGAAGCACCTATAAGTAATAATCTATGCTTTAAATAGCTCAAGCGTATTATTTAACTCTTCTGTTAGCTTGCTAAGATGCTCTGCTGCACTTGCTATCTCTTCAACACTTCGTGCATTTTCCGTAGAGATAGTCGTTATGTTTGTCATATTTTCTATCACTTCTTGCATCTCCTGTGCGATAGCATTTGAACTTCTTGAAGACTCTTTACTTGCATTTGTTGCCTCTTTAAGAGTTGTTGAGACAGATTCAATTTGTGTATTTACCATATCGGCTTTATTCGCAGCAACAGTAACTACTTTAGTATTACTTTGCATTTGAGAACTAGCATCATTGATAGATTGCATTACTAGATTTATAGTCCCTGTGATCTCCGTGAGTGATTTTTGGGTTCTCTCAGCAAGTTTTCTTACCTCATCAGCAACAACGGCAAATCCACGACCATGCTCACCGGCACGGGCAGCTTCAATGGCGGCATTTAATGCAAGCAGATTTGTCTGATCTGCTATATCACCTATGATGCCAAGAATCTCTTTAACCGATGCCGCTTCAACAGCAAGTTGATCCAAACTTCCAGCCAATTCCTCTTCTTTTTGACTTGTAGCATTTATATTTTCAAGTAATTCATTGATACTTTTATTTGCATGGGTAAGCTCATTCATAGCTTTTACTACATTTGCCTCGCTTTTATTGACATTTTCAACAGCTCCTTTTAAATTTGCAAAGACTTCATGTGCTCTTGAAGTTGTATTTGCTATAAGTTTTGATTCATTCTCTGCTCTTATTCCTATCTCAAGAGTGGTAGCAGAAAGCTCAGCAGAAACGGAAGCATTTTCACTACCATTTTCTTTTGATTTGTGTACAGTCTGCTGCACTTTTGCTATAAAGAGATTTATCCCTTTTGCAAGTTCCCCTATCTCATTTTTACCAATGATAGGCATACGCTTAGTCAAATCACCATCACTTCCCGAGAGATCATTTGCCGCATTTTGAATATTGGATAAATTTTTAACTATAAACGAGGAAACAAGATATGCTAAAATCATAGCAAGAATTACACCAATAGAAGCAATAATAATCATCATAGTCTTATATGAGGCAATACTTTTTTCATTTTCTGCTACAAGTTTTTTCTGCATTGCAAAAACTATTTTATCCGCAATATCAATATTTTTTAATATCTTTTTTTGGATAGATTTAATTTTCATTTCCAACAGCATGCTTGTATCATTTGAATTTAAAATTTTATCATTTTTATCCAATTCTTTCAATACCTTTTGCATAGGCACTCTTAACTCATCTCTCTTTATAGTTTTTAGTATCGCTTGAAGTTTTGAATTTGCCTTTTTCAGAGTTACTTGATATTTTTGCAAATATGATTTTTTATGCATATCTATATAAGCACTCTCAAAATTACTGAGTTCTATGACATATTTCTTAGCCAAAGCTATGTCGGCTGCTTTTTTATCCACTTTTTTAATCGCCAAAACATCATCTTTAGAGCGAGAGAGTCCATTTATACCTATACCGCTTATGATAAACAGTGCAACAACCATCGCACCAAATGCACCAAACAAAATCGATTTAATACTCATATTATTCATACCTTTTTACCTTTGTTTATAAAGAATTTAGTCACTTTATAAAAAATAAGCTTATTTAAAGGTGAATTATATCCCCCCCCCGTTTAAGATTATCTTAAATTATGATAAATATATCAGTAAAATAAAATTTTAAAGTTAAAAAGCAATTTTATATTATATAATTAGATAAAAATTTAGGTAAAACTATGAAAGAAAAAGAAAAAAATATCCTACATTTGCTACTCTTTTTTGCGATGATAGGATGGGGTGCTTCGTGGGTAAATGCAAAGGTGCTTAGCCACTATATCAATGCTTATGATATGATATTTTTTAGATTTTTCATTACAGCAGTTGCAATGGTGCCTATCATTTTATATTTTAAAGAGTCTTTTAAGATTGACTTTAAAAGTTTTTTAGTTGCACTTGTAGCTTCATTTGTTTTCATAGCATATATGAGATATTATTTCATAGGAACAAAGTACGGCACTGCCGCACTTGGAGGAGCTTTCGTAACTACTTTGGTACCAATTTTAACTTATCTGTTTTTAGCTGTTTTAAAAGAAAAAAAGCTAAAAAGAAAAGATTATGGCGCACTTGCTTTGGGAGCTTTGGGAGTTTTAACTATGCTAAACTTTTGGAGTTTTAACCTAAAAGAGATATTGGTTGTTCAAAATCTTTACTTTTTACTTGCTTCGATGCTTTGGCCTGTATTTACTATCATAAGTTCAAAAGCAAAATATATTTCCCCTTTGGTTTACAGTTTTTGGCTATACATTATAACTATTACACTTGATAGTATATTTTTTGTAGATTTTAAAACGATAAAATATCAAAATTTTGATTTTTATTTTTGGATAAATCTTCTATCATTGTCCATCATAAGTTCAGTTTACTCCAACACCATATACTTCATAGGTATAAAGAAATTAGGTGCAGGCAATGTCAGTACTTTTATATTTTTAGTACCATTTTCAGCTATCATCCTAAGTGCCATATTTTTACACGAACACATAAGCATCTCCATACTCATAGGAACATTTATGACACTATGGGCTATAAAAATACTAAATAATATAAAAATAAAAAAGTTTAAATAATTTTATGCAAAGTTGTTGCCTTTTGCATCCATATCTCCAGTGCTTCCCAATTTTCATGCTCAATTAATTCTTTGATTTTATCCATCTCTTTTTCAAAAATATTAATTGAAGATATTAAATTTTTTTTATTTTGTTTAAAAACATCGCTCCACATCTTTGGTGAACTTTTAGCAACTCTGCTCATATCTTTAAAACCGCCCGCAGCTAAAGCCAATATACTTTTTGGATCTTCTTGAGACATAACAGTATTTGCCAAAGAGTAACTTATAGCATGAGGAAGATGAGAGATAAAGGCGGCATGTCTGTCATGCTCACTTGCAGTCATATAAAAAATATTCATCTTCAGTTTATCAAATATTTCCAATGCCCTGTTTTTGTGAAAGGTGGAATTTCTATCAATATCACATAAAACTACAGTATGATTATCAAATAAACCTTTAAAAGCTGCACTTGGTCCAAATTTTTCAGTTCCTGCCAAAGGATGTGCAGCTATAAAATTTTTAACTATCTCTTTGGGAGTAAGATTGACAATCGTTTCTTTTGTACTTCCTAAGTCGATTATAGTAGTTTTCTCTGAAATATCCCTCAAGCTTGGTAAAAGTTTAACAATAGCATCAACAGGAATCGCCAATAATATTACATCACAACTTTTTATATCTTCAAGAGTACTTATTTCGCTGATAAGCCCCAAAGACAATGCTTCCTCGCAATGAATAATATTATGATCTACACCTAAAACTCTTTTTGCTATCTTTCTATCTTGCAAATCAAGCCCGAGTGAACCTCCGATAAGTCCCAATCCAATTATTCCAACTGTCATTTTTTTTCCCATTTTAAAATATATTAATCATTACAATGGTATTATATCATTTATAATTTTTAACTTACAAGGGTTTTTATGAGATTTTTACTTCTTTTTTCACTACTGTTCACAATTTATCTAAATGCTACAACCATAAAAGAGATAAAATTTGACGGTTTGATTCACATTTCCAAAGAGATAGCAAAAGATATGCTTGGGTTTAGAGTAGGCGATAAGATAAATGCACAAAAAATCGATAAATCTATTGTAAAGTTTTTTAATCAAAAATATTTTAAAGATATATGGGTTGATGAAAATAACGGTATATTGACATATCATTTTGTAGAAAGGCCTGTCATTGCGCAGATAAAAATAAAAGGCTACAGTGATAAAAAAGATGAAATAAAAAGTTTTATAAATATAAAAAAAGGTGATATTTATGACCAAACAAGCATAAGTAAAGCTAAAAATAAAATACTTAAATATCTTGAAAACAAAGGATACTATGACAGTATAGTTGAGGCTAAAACCACCAAATTAAACAAACACAGCCTAAGCTTAACTTTTACAATAAGTAAAGGTCAAGATATAATAATCAAAAAAGTAAATTTATATGGCAATAAACACTTTGACTACAGCGATATCAAATCAAGCATGGTAAATAGACAAAAACAGTTTTTAGGATGGCTGTGGGGTAGAGACAATGGAGATTTACATGTTGCTCAGTTAAAGTATGATAGCAAAAGGATAAAAAACTTTTATCTAACAAATGGCTACCTTGACGCAAAAGTAAGTACACCTTTTTTAAGAGCATATTTTGAAAATTACACTGCAAATCTGTCATATAAGATAAAAGAAGGCTCTGTTTATAAAATAAAATCTATAAAAATAGTCCTGAGAAAACCTGTTGTTAAAATATCAAAACTTTTAGATGGGCTAAAGCTTAGAAAAGGGAAAGTTTTCAATGTAACTAAACTACGAAAAGACTTGAAAAATATGCAGATAAAAGTTGCCAATCTCGGGTATGCATTT
>WFMT01000121.1 GCA_015488975.1 Campylobacteraceae bacterium
ATTATCCGGATCAGGTCAAGGATCAAAAGATACACATCTTTACTCTCAGCCGATTTTATCGACTCTCCTAGCATATTTTGCTATTATAACCAATTAATCTAAATATTTTTTAAAATAATGCAATTACTTAGCGTATTTTTCTTTTGCTTCTTTTAAAGCCCCTATAAGTTCATCAAGATTTTCATAAGGAATATGAGCTTTCCAATCAGGCTCGCTTATGTTACCTTTTAATGAAATACCTATACTAACTACTGGCTCTGTTCCAGCTCCATAAGGTTCTTTGATATTTGCTATCGAAATCAATCCTTTTTTTGTACCGTTTAATTTTATTGTTTTTATTGTTGTGTGTTCTCCACCCATTTTATCTCCTATTTTTTTATAAATTTTAATATTTTGGCTTGTAATCTTAGCCAATCTTTTTGAAGTATCAGTGGAAAGCCACCATATACTCTGCCTCCCTCTATACTCTTTGATACGCCACCTCTAGCTGCAATAGTAGCAAAATCTCCGATTTTTAAGTGACCCGCTGTCGCACTTTGACCTCCCATTATAACATTTTTTCCAAGTTCACTTGAACCTGCAAGTCCGGATTGTGCAACAAGTATGGAGTTTTCTCCTATTTGACAATTATGCCCTATTTGTACTAAATTATCTATTTTTGTACCTTTTTTTATAATAGTTGAGCCAAAAACTGCTCGGTCAACAGTTGAATTTGCCCCTATCTCAACATCGTCCTCGATTATAACATTCCCATTGTGATGTATCTTGATGTGTCTGCCATCTTTGGTATGTGCATATCCAAAGCCATCACTTCCGATAACACATCCAGCATGAAAAATACAGTCTTCACCGATAATAGTATCATTATAAATTATAACATTTGGATATATTATACAATTTTTTCCAATAGTTACATTTTCCCCTATCACCGCACCGCTTAAGATAACAGCATTGTCTGCGATAATACTATTTGAGCCTATGCTCACTTTATCTTCTATACTACAATCTTTACCTATAACAGGCGGTATCTTTATTTTGCTTATCAAATCTTTTTTAAAGTATTTACTAGAATATGCGATGAAAAGATGAGGATTATCACATATTATAGCAATGGTTGTTTTAGGAACAAAATCCAATAGTTTTTCTGTTACAAAAACCGCACCCGCATTTGTATTTTTTAAAGCATCTATATGCTTTTCACCGTCAATATAGCTAAGTTCGTTTTTATTCGCATGTGTTAAGTCATTGATATTTAAAATTTCAATATCATTTAAAGATTTATTTAAAGCGATATTGCTTAGCAATTCATTTAACAGCATATTTATCTCTCCATGGCAACTGAGCCACCTCTGACTATATCTATGGGATTATACTTGCTCATAGCTTTTATAAAGTGCCCTACTCTATCACTATCATCAGCTATCATCACTATGATAAAATCACTTCCGGCATTTGCGACTGTACCGTTAAAAGCTTTAAGTATTGCATCAAGTCCGTTAAAATCAGAGCTAAGCGGTAACTTTACCAATGCCATCTCCTTCTCTACAAAATCACTATTTTCTATAACTTTATAAGTAGGAATAAGTTTATGGAGTTGCTTGAGTATTTGCTCTATCACTCTTTCGTTTCCTCTTGTAACTATGGTAAATCTCGAAAATTCACTCTGAGGTACCGGGGCAACCGTTAAAGATTCTATATTGTATCCTCTTCCTGCAAAAAGACCGGCAATCCTTGACAATACACCATGTTCATTTAAAACGATAACCGATATTACTCTTCTTGTTTCAGCCATTATACTGTCTCCTTTTCAAGGATTTTAAATTTAAAATATATATGATTCATGCTTATTCCTTAAAATCAAGCATCATATTGTAAAGAGTTCCACCAGAAGGCACCATAGGCAAGACATTTTCAAGTCTATCAACTACTACATCTAAAAGGGCTACCTTGCCACTTTGTATGGCTTTTTCCAAGGCTTCGCCAAACTCCTCTTTGGTCGTACATCTAAAACCAACACCGCCAAAACTCTCAGCCAATTTGACAAAATCAGGTTGCATTGAAAGATCAGTCGATGCATATCTTTTATCATAAAAAAATGTTTGCCATTGCCTGACCATACCAAGAAAATTATTGTTTAAAATTATATTTATAACAGGTATTTTACTTTCAACCGCTGTCATCAACTCTTGTATATTCATAAGAATTGACCCATCACCGGAAAAATTGATGCTTATTTTCTCTTCTTTAGCTTTTTTTACACCCATGGCTGCTGGAAGACCAAAACCCATAGTACCAAGTCCACCGCTAGTGATAAATTGTCTTGGATTTGTAAATGGATAAAATTGAGCTGTCCACATTTGGTGTTGTCCGACATCTGTCGTAATAATAGCTTTATCGCCAAGAGTTTCTCCGACTCTTTTTATAACCCATTGAGGTTTTATAACTTCATCGCTGTCTTCAAATCTTAGAGGATGAATTTCGTCATATCGTTTTAAAAGTTCAACCCAAGGAGCAAAGTTTTCCTTTTTAACTTTATCTTTCATTCTTGGCATCATATCTTTTATAACATTTTTAATGTCACCGACTATAGGTAAATCAACATCTACGATTTTTCCTATACTACTTGGATCAATATCTATATGTATGATTTTTGCATGTTTGGCAAATTCACTGAGCTTTCCTGTAACCCTATCGTCAAATCTGGCACCAACTGCTATCATAAGATCAGCCTCACTCATTGCCATATTGGCAGCATAACTTCCATGCATGCCAAGCATACCGAAAAGATATTCATCATCATAACGCAAAGAGCCTCTTGCCATTAGAGTTTCGACCGCAGGGATGCCGGTTAATTGTACAAATTCTCTTACAGGCTTTGTTGCACTTGAGCTCATTACTCCGCCACCAAGATATAAAACCGGTCTTTTAGACTCAGCTATAAGCTCGATTGCTTTTTTTATTTGTCTCGGATTACCATTATAATTTGGTTTATAGGTTTTAAGTTTTATAGATTTAGGATAGACAAATTCTCCGATTTGAGCCGTTACATCTTTTGGTATATCAATATGTACAGGTCCAGGTCTGCCTGTTCTTGCTATATAAAAAGCTTCTTTAAGAATTTTAGGTAGTTCATTAACATCTTTTACAAGATAATTATGTTTAACACAAGATCTGCTTATACCAACGGCATCAATCTCTTGAAAAGCATCCGTTCCTATCATAGTTATAGGCACCTGTCCGCTAATGACGACTATGGGAACAGAATCCATGTATGCAGTTGCGAGACCAGTTACAGCATTGGTAAATCCAGGTCCACTTGTAACAAATGCAACCCCAACATCTCCTTTTGCTCTTGCATAACCGTCGGCTGCATGAACTGCTGCTTGTTCGTGCCTTGTTAAAATATGTTCAAAATAATTTTGTTTATATACTTCATCATATACATTCATTATAGCACCGCCTGGGTAACCAAAAACAGTTTTGATCCCTTCTCTGCCAAGTGCTTCTATGACCATCTGTGCCCCTGAGAGTTGCATATTCTCTCCTTTTACTTAATTTATAAGGAATGTATTATATCAAAAATTTATAAAGACATTGTTAATGCAGAAATTAATTATTTGCATTTAGATATGGCTAGTCCTTCTCTGAGTCCATCGTCTATAACTATCATATTCTCAAAACCTGCAATTTTTAAAACACTTTTGAGTATCGCTATGCCGCTAAAAATTAGATCAGATCTACCAACTCCAACCCACCTGTCTCTTTCTTTCTCATCAAATTCAAGCAGTCTCTTAAATAGTTTATCTATATCTTCAATATTTAAAATTGTACCATTTATGATTTCATGTTCATAATGTTCATAATCAATCCCTTTATTTAAAGATGCAAGCGTGGTTGCGGTACCGGCTGTGCTAATAAATACTTTTGGTTTTGAAAAAGATGAGTAAATCTCGCTTATAAATTTTTCTATATCCTTAGTTTCGAGATTGATACTTTCTTGCATTTCATCAAAAGAGTTATATTTTTGAGTTAAAGTAACTATACCTATATCAAAACTTTTTATAAAAGCTCTATCTTTTTTTTGTATGAAAAGCTCACTTGAGCCTCCTCCCAAATCCAAAAGGATAAAATCTTGATATTCCAAATCTAATCTTTTTAGTGCTTCACTAACAGCGATTGCAGTAAGGTTTGCCTCATGTGTACCTGATATCACTTCCACTTCAAGTCCGGTCTCTTTTTTTATGCGAGTAAGAGCTTTTTTGCTGTTGCTTGCTATACGAAATGCTGCTGTTGCAACCGCATACACTTCATCATTTGAAAAATCTATAGCTTTTTTTGCTTCCTTAATAGCTTCAATTATCCTGTTTATTGATAATTTGCTAATTTCTCCGCTATTTTGAAGACCATCGGCGGTTTTAACTATCTTTTCAAATTCAGCAACTCTTTTTTTGCTTTGGCAATCTATTTTGACTACTCTAAAAGTATTTGAGCCTAAATCGCAAGCTATCATTTGATATCCTCCAATTGATTTAATTTTGGTATAATAGCAAAAATATTATAAAAAAGGATAAGTTTATCATGAAACTAGGAGTAAATATAGATCATATAGCACTTTTAAGAGAATCCAGAAAGATAAATGACCCTGATCCTCTTGACGCTCTACCTTTAGCTAGGCTTGCCGGAGCAAATCAGATAACTGTGCATTTAAGAGAAGACAGAAGACATATAAATGATGATGATGTGAGAAAAATCATAGAAAACTCACAACTTCCTGTAAATTTGGAGTGTTCCATAGATCCTGATATCATAGAAATTGTTGCCAAACTCAAACCTCACAGGGCTACTTTGGTACCTGAAAAAAGAGAAGAAGTTACGACTGAAGGTGG
>WFMT01000122.1 GCA_015488975.1 Campylobacteraceae bacterium
AAACCAAATAATGCAAACTATTGCAATAGATGCTATGGGTGGAGACATTGGATCTGCTCCTATTGTTAAAGGAACTATTCAAGCTTTAAAAATAAGAGATTTTAAAGCTATATTAATTGGGAAGGAAGAGATTATTGCTCCTTTTATTCCCACTAGATACAGAAGTCATATAAGCATAGTCGAAGCAAATGATGTAATTAGTATGAAAGATTTGGCTACTGATGCTTTAAAGAGAAAAGAAAGCTCTATTTACAAAGCTATTGAATTGGTAAAAAATAAAGAAGCTGATGCAGTTGTGTCTGCCGGGCACAGTGGGGCTACTATGAGTTTGGCAACACTTCGAATTGGAAGGATAAAAGGCATAAGCCGGCCAGCCATAGCTACTATGATGCCAACTATAAACGGCGGATCTTCATTGGTTCTTGATGTTGGTGCAAATGTGGACTCAAAAGCAAGTCATCTTTTCGAATTTGGTATTATGGGGGAAGCATATTCTAAAGATGTTCTTAGTATAGAAAACCCGAAGATTGGTTTGCTTGCAAACGGAGAAGAGTCTTCTAAGGGTAATGAAACGACTAAAGAAGCATACAAACTGTTAGAAGCATTGCCATCTTTTGTTGGAAATATAGAAGGCAATAATATCTTTGATGGTAGTGTTGATGTTGTAATATGTGATGGTTTTGTAGGTAATATACTTTTAAAAACGAGTGAAGGTGTTGCTGAGTCTATCACAAAAATTATAAAGAAAAATGTAAGAAAATCTCCACTTGCCATAACAGGAGCAATCTTAATGAGAAAAGTTTTTAGAGTTTTGAAAAAACAAGTTGACTATGCTGAATATGGAGGAGCTCCCCTTATAGGTATAGATGGATGTGCTATTATAAGTCATGGCAAAAGTAATTCAAAAGCTATAAAAAATGCAATATTTCAAGCTATTAATTTTTCCAATTCAAATATAAACCATGATATTGAAAAAAAATTAAATGAGCTTAACAGTATAAAATCATAAGGAAAATACATGTTCGCTTCTTTTAAATCCATAGGCTCTTATATACCTGAAAAAAAATTGACAAATTTTGATCTTGAGAAAATTGTTGATACCAGTGATGAATGGATTAAGAAAAGGACAGGTATAAAAGTAAGACATATTGCAAATCATGATCAAGCAACCAGTGATTTGGCATATGAAGCGGCAAAAATAGCAATAAAAAGAGCAAATATAGATAAAAATGATATTGATGCTATAATTTTGGCAACTATTAGTCCTGATTATTTGTGTATGCCTTCTACTGCTTGTATAGTAGCTGACAAATTAGGTATAAAAAATATAATGGCATTTGATATAAGTGCTGCTTGTAGCGGATTTGTTTACTCTTTATCAATAGCAAAATCATTTATAGAATCAGGACTTAAAAAAAATGTATTAGTTATAGGGGCAGAAAAATTAAGTGCGATTACCAATTATAAAGACAGAGGCACTTGCGTTATATTTGGTGATGGTGCAGGAGCAGCTGTTATTGGAAAAACAGAAGATAAAAATGAAGCAATACTTGATGTTATGGCTTCATCTGATGGGAAGTATTCTGATTTATTGATAACTCCAGGTGGAGGATCAAAATATCCAGCTTCAAATGAAACATTGAAAAAAGAGATGCATTTTATGAGAATGGCAGGAAATGAAACCTTTAAAATTGCGGTAAAAACATTGACTGAAGATGTTATAGAAATATTAAGAAGAAATAATTTGACTTCAAGCGATGTAGATAGATTTATACCGCACCAGGCAAATTATAGAATTATTGAGTATGTAAGAAATAAACTTGATTTTCCTAAGAATAAAACAGTGCTCACTGTGGCAAAATACGGCAATACTTCAGCAGCCTCAATACCTATGGCTATCAATGATGCTTATGAAAACAATAATTTAAAGTATGGCGACTTGATGCTACTCGATACTTTTGGAGGCGGTCTTACATGGGGTAGTGCACTGGTTAGATTTGCACTTAAATAACTTATTTCATTTACTATACATTTAAACTTTTATCTTATACTTTCGAAATTAAATGATTAATGGGAGAAGAGATGCTTGAAATAATAGAAAGTATAAAAAAAGAGATTAAAAAAGTTGTTATCGGGCAAGATGAGATGATTGAAGCTTTGATAATAGGCTTGTTGTGTGATGGGCATATACTTTTAGAAGGTGTTCCAGGACTTGCCAAGACTACTACTGTCAACTCTTTTGCAAAATCTCTGGGATTGCATTTCAAAAGAGTTCAATTTACTCCGGATTTGTTGCCCAGTGATATTATAGGAACTGAGATATATGATCCAAAAAATAATGAATTTAAGATAAAACAAGGTCCTGTTTTTACCAATATTTTACTTGCTGATGAGATAAACAGGGCTCCAGCTAAAGTTCAATCAGCCCTTTTGGAAGTTATGCAGGAGAAACAAGTAACCATAGGAGATCAAACTTTTGCCGTAGATAGACCATTTTTAACTTTAGCTACGCAAAATCCTGTAGAACAAGAAGGAGCTTACAATCTTCCAGAAGCCCAACTTGATAGATTTATGCTTAAAATTGTAGTTGGATATAATACAAAAGAAGAGGAAGTTGAAATCGCAAGAAGAGTAGCAAATGGATCGTATGAAGAAATAAATCAAGTAGCTACAAAAGAAAATATAGATAAAATAAAAAAAGATATACTTAAAATACATATAGACAAAGAGGTTGAAGAGTATATTGCAAATCTTACTTTTGCTACAAGAGAACCTGAACTTTATGGTCTTGAAGATATAAAAGAATATATAAGTTTTGGAGTTAGCCCTAGAGCATCTATCAATCTTTACAAAGGGTCTCGTGCTTTTGCATATCTTAGAGGTAGAGATTTTGTGACTCCTGTAGATATTGCTCATATTGCAAAAGAGATTATGAGACACAGAATCATACTATCTTATGAAGCAGAAGCAGAAGGTATCGACAGTGATCAAATTATTGATAAAGTGATACAAAAAATTCCGATGCCTTAGGTGAGAATCATTATGAAAGATGTAAATAAACATAAGCTGAAAAAGATTGTCATTAAAACAAAAAGAAAAATTTTTAGTGAAATCTCTGGTAATAATATTTCAAATTTTGAGGGAGAAGGATTTGATTTTGTTGAACTAAGAGAGTACCACTTTGGTGATGATGTTAGGAAAATAGACTGGAAAGTTACAGCTAAGCAGCAAAAACCGTATATAAAAATATTTAAAGAAGAAAAAGAGTTAAATATTGTGATAATTTCTCTTTTGGGAGGAAGTGTTTACTTTGGTTCTAAGGTTTTAAAGCAAGATGTAATAGCTGAAGTTTTCGCACTTTTATCTTTTTCTTCTGTCAAAAATTCTGATAATTTCAGCTCTTTGATATTTACACAAAAAGAGGAAAGTTTTCAAAAACCTACAAAGAAGATTTTTGGTGTTTATAGTGGAGTAGAAAAAATACTTGAGTTTAATCCTATCGGAAAGAGTATTGATTACAAGGCTCTTGTCTCTTATATAAGAAAAAGAGTAAAAAGAAAATCTATTATTTTTTTAGTTGGTGATTTTGTCGGAGATATAGACCTTAGCCTGCTTTCAAAAAAACATGAAGTTGTTTCATTTATTATAAGAGACAGATTGGAAGAAGATCCTCCGGCATTTGGATTTTTGAACTTAATTGATCCAGAAAATAAAAATATATCTCAAATGGATTTGAATAACAGCAGTATTAAAAAATATAAAAAATTAATTACGGAAAATGATTATAAGCTTTATAGGCATTTTCTAAAAAATAGAATTAGATTTACAAAGATTTATTGTGATGATGATCCTTTTGTAAAAATATCAAAACTGTTTGCAGGAGTTTAAAATTGCAAGAATTAAAGGGTTTAAGAGATATTAGAAGCATTGTTCATGTTCCTGATGTGAGCTTTTATATATTTTTAACAATTATTATTGTTAGTATTGTTTTATTATTTACACTTTTTATATATATTATAAATATAATAAAAAATAGGAAAAAATCAAATAGAAAAATATATATACAAAGATTAAAAAATATTGATTTTAAAGATTCAAAAAAAGCAGCTTATGACATAACAAAATATGCAAGAAAAATTGCAGACACAAAAGAAAGTAAAGATATATTAAATCAACTTTTAAAAGAATTAGAAAGATATAAATATGTAAAAAATCCTCCTAAATTAAATAATGAAAGTAAAAAGTATTTGAATTTATTTTTAGAGGTATGTCATGGGTAGTATTGTTTTTGAACACCCTTATGCATTTTTAATTATATTTTTATTTTTATTTTGTGCATACTTTTGTAAAGCCAGATTTGAAGCTATTATATTTCCTCATATGGCACTTTTACAAAAATCAGCACAAAAACAATCCATGGTTTTATTGTTTTTCAAATGGCTTTCTATAGTATCTTTGATAGTAGCACTTATGTCTCCTGTTATAGAAAATAAGATAGAAATACAGAGGAATAAAGGATATGCGATAGGGTTGCTGCTTGATATAAGCAGATCAATGAATGCTCCCGGATATGTAAATAAATTTGCAATTGTAAAAAAGATAGTTAGAAAATTTATTAAAAAAAGAGCGCATGATCAAATGGGAATAGTAGTATTTGCAGATTTTGCATACATAGCTTCTCCTTTGACTTATGATAAAAGTATGTTGCTTAAAATACTCAATAATTTAAAAGTGGGAATGGCAGGCAATAGCTATACTAGCATATATGATGCACTATTTTTCGGTGGAAAGCTTTTTAAATCAAGTAAAGCTAAAAGTAAGATTATCATACTCTTAACTGATGGAGAGAATAATGCCCAAACAGTACCTTTTAGTGTCAGTATGCGGTTACTGAAAAAATATGGTATTAAAGTTTATACTATTGGTATAGGAGCAAATGGTGATTTTAACAAAAATGAGCTTGTAAAAATAGCAAAAGATACCGGGGGTAAATTCTTTGCCGCGAATTCAAAAGAAGAACTTCAAAAAATTTACAACAATATAGATAAGCTGGAAAAAAGCGAGCTTAAAAGTGATAAATATATACAAAAAAGTTACTTATATCCATATCCACTTTTTTTAGCAGTTATATCACTTCTTCTATATCTTTATCTTATTAATAAAAGGGGTACAGCATGATATTTTTACATCCTGAATATTTATATTTTATGCTTTTGCCTTTACTTTTTTTATTATTTTTAATTTTTACAAATAAAAGCCAAGTTGATAGATTGTATTCTAAAGAGATAATGGAAAAACTTAAAATTCAAGATGGTAGTATCGGTCAAAAAGGAAGAAATATATTTTTATCTTTAGCATTAGTTTTAATGGTTATTGCGTTTGCAAGACCTGTTATTCCAAAGGGAGAAATAAATGTAAAAAGCAGTACAGTCGATATACTTGTTGGTATCGATATATCAAAATCTATGCTTGCAAATGATATATATCCAAATAGATTGGATTTTGCCAAAAAAAGAGTTATAGACTTAATGAATGATTATAAAAAAGCCAGATTTGGCGTGATTGCTTTTAGTAGAGTAGGATTTTTAGTATCTCCTCTTAGTGATGATACCAATACAGTCGAATATTTAGTCAATAATTTAAGTACAAATTCATTAAATCAAGATGGTACCGACCTTATGGCTCCGCTTTATCTGGCAAATAGATTTTTGAAAAATGAAAAAGAGAAAATATTAGTCTTATTTACTGACGGAGGAGATGGAAATAATTTTACAAAAGAGATAAAATATGCAAAAAAACATAATATCAGAGTCTATGTTTATGCTATTGGAACAGAAAAAGGAAGTACTATTAGAGTTGGTTCTGATGTGTTAAAAGATAAAAATGGCAATATCGTGATAGTTAGATTAAATAGTGCGATTAAAAAATTGGCTATTCAAAGTGGTGGGGCATATATAGTAGGCGATTATAGCGGAACAAGCATAAAGAAATTACAAGAGAGCATAAAAAACAGAGTAAAACAGACCAAACAAAGAAATAAAATTATAAAAACTTATAAAGAATTATTTTATTATCCTTTATGGGCAGCAATAATGTTTATGTTATTTGGATTTAGCTCTATGCCAAAAAGAAAAATAGCTCAAGGAGCATTGATATTTTTAATAATTTTATTTATTCCTGCTACGGTGCTTAAAGCCGGTATTTTAGACTTTCAGTATATCAAACAGGCAAAAGAGTATTATAATGGTAAATCTTATGCAAATGCTGCTAAATTATACAAAAACTTATTGAAAAACAACCCAAATAATGCTCAGTTAAAATATAATCTTGCAAATTCTCTTTATAAACAAAAAAAATATAAAGAAGCATTGAAGCAATACAAAGATGTGAAAAATAAAACTGAAAATTTGGAATTTGACAAGTATTTTAATGAGGGAAACTCTTATGCTTATTTAAAAAAATACCAAGAAGCTATTGATTCATATAAAAAAGCTTTAAAGCTAAAGAATGATAAAGATGCAAAACATAATTTGGAGTTAATTGAAAAACTATTGAAAAAGAAAAAAAACAGGAACAAAAAAAACAGGAACAAAAAGAAAAAAAATAAGAAAAAAAATAAAAATGGTAATGGTAAGAAATCCAGCGGTAAAAATTCAAAAAAGAATAGTAAAAATTCAAAGAATAATAAGTCAAATAGTGAATCTAAAAATAATAAAAGAGAAAATAATAAAAAACAAAAACAAAATAATTCAGCAAAAAAGAAAGAAAATAGAAAAAAATCTACAAAAAAAAGCCAAAAGAAAAGTAAAGCTAAACAAAATAAGATGAGAAATACCAAATCACAAGGTGTAAACAAAAAGATTATGAGTGATGCTGAAGAGAAAAAATGGACAAGAATAATGTTTAACAAAAGAGCAAAAACATTACCGCTTGAAATAAATACAAAAGTAAATAATTTAAAATATAATGGAAAAGATTGGTAGGGAGTATATATGAATTTTAAAAAAATAATAATAATTATGACTATAGCAGTAACTGCACTTTTTGCAAATGTTAAAGCAACAGTTAGTCAAAGTGAGGTTGCAAGAGGCAATGAAGTAACTCTAAATCTAACAGCTAATGGGGAAAATATTAAATTTCCAAACATTAACTCAATAGGTGGCTTTAATATAAGTTCGACTGAAACATCTCAAAGCATTAGTATAGTTAATGGGCAAACAAGTAAAACTGTAACAAACAGTTATACTTTTACTCCATTAGATAGTATAACAATACCATCATATAAGATAATAGTTGGAAAAAAGGCGGAATATACAAATCCCATAAAAATAAAAGTTGTAAAAAGTCCAATCAATGGAAAAAATGCTGATTTTACACTAAGAATGATTACAAACAAGAGCAGTGCCTATGTTGGTGAGCCAGTTGTACTAAAAATCATATTTAAACAAAAAAGAAGCGCACAGGTTAAAAGTATTGAATTTAAGAGTCCAAATTTTCCAAATTTTTGGGTTCAAACAGATGGAAAAGATAAAAAAGAGATTGTTGGAGATTATGTTATACATAATCTAAGCTATATACTAATACCTCAACAATCAGGTACCATAAAAATACCGGCAGTGAAAGTTTCCATTGCTAAAATAGTTGAGACAAGAGATCCTTTTGCATTTATGCTGCAAAGACTTAGATGGAAAAATATTTATTCAAATGAGTTGAGCTTAAAAGTGAAGCCGTTGCCAAATGGAATAAGTGAATATGGTGATTTTCATATTTCAGACAGAGTGGATAAAACAAATACAAAAGCGAATGAACCTGTAAATCTTACCCTTAGTATATCAGGTAGTGGAAATATTGATAATATAGACAGTTTTGATTTAAAAATTCCAGGAGCGACAATCTATAAAGATAAGCCAATTAGAAATTCATTTCTTCAAAAAGGAGAGTATAAAGGAAAATTTACACAAAAATTTGCAATCATAGCCAATAAAAGTTATGTTATCCCTTCTATTAAATTTTCATTTTTTGATAAATTAACTAATAGTGTAAAAACTATTCAAACAAAAAGTATAAAAATAAATGTAACCGGAACTCCTTCTCTTGTTTCTCACAATATAGTACAAAGTGGTGTGAATAAAACTATTACTAAGGAGAAAATTCTTTACAAAAACAAGAATCCTTTTGAGAAATGGGTATATTTTATTATCGGATTGTTTGTTGGTATAGTTATAATGATTTTTCCAAAAATCTTCAATTTCAATAAAGAGCAGTCTGAGCATCCGCTTTCATATAATATTAAACATGCAAAAGATGATAAAGAATTATTAAAAATTTTACTTCCATTGGTAGATAAAAGCAAGGAAATAAAAGATATTGTAACTAAGTTAGAAGAGAATATTTATATGAATAAAGATAATAAAATTGACAAAAAGGGATTGGCAAAAAATATAACTTTTTTATTAAACCCTAAGAATGATGAGTTAATATAAAGTCAATGATTTTTTGACTTCCATTTGGATGGATTGTGTGAGGCAATAAGGAGTTAATCTTTTTTACATCTATCTTGCTAATGATAGTTAAGATTTTTTGTGAAGTTGCCTCGCTTTCTCTGAGAATAAATGCAAGTTCTTTTTCTTCTAAGAATTTCGCATTAAAGTATTGGTGATCAGATGCTGCATAAGGAAATGGTATAAAGATAGAAGGAAGTCTAGATGCACAAAGCTCCCAAAGAGTACTTGCTCCACTTCTGCTTATAGATAAGTCAGCTTTATTAAGAAGGCTTGGCATATCGTTTGTAAAATCATATAAATCAACTTGTAAATTATTTTTTTTATAATATTCTTTTATTTGTTTATATTGAGCTTTCCCGCACTGATGGATGATAGAAATATTTTTTTGTAAAAGTTTTGGAGCAATTTGCATTGCCAAAGAGTTTATAAAAGATGCACCTTGGCTTCCACCTAAAAATATAATAGTTTCAAGAGAGCTTCTTTCTCTTGCAAGTTCGAAAAATCTATTATTTACAGGATAATCCTTAACCGGTGAATCAGATAGATAAGAGCTAAATGTAGCTACTGCATAATGAGACAGCTTTATATTTAATGCTCCTTTTCTTGCATTTTGCTCATGTATATATAACTCTTTTTTAAATAGTACAGCTCCAAAAGAAGCAGCAGCAGCTGAATATCCTCCTACGGAAATAATTTTTTTTATGTGGTGCTTTTTAAATATAAAGAAGCATTTTAAAGAATATGAAAAAATCTTAAATAAAGAAAAAATTTTACCTATTTTATTTTTATTTACCACACCTGTTGTGTTAAAAAAGTATTTTTCTTCAAATCCTGTATCATTTTCAAACCAACTTTTATCCTGTCCGTTTTGAGAGCCTATAAATACAGGTTTTATCCCTCTTTTGTTTAACTCTTCTTTTAAGCTTTTAACTATAGATAAATGCCCGCCTGTGCCACCTCCTGTTATGACTATCATTATCTCAAATCTGCTTTTTTACTTATCATAAGAACCAATCCAATACCAATACTTGAAGCTAACATTGAGCTTCCTCCATAGCTTAAAAATGGAACCGCGATTCCTTTCATTGGTATGATAGAAGTTATACCGTAAGAGTTAATTAGAAATGAAAAAGTTATTAAAAGTCCAATCCCAAGAGAAAAGAGATAGTTTACTTTATCTTTGCTTCTATTTGCAATTTTAAATATTCTATATATTATTGCGATAATGCACAGAGTTACTACTATAACGCCTATTGCACCTATTTCTTCAGACATTCCAGCAAGTACAAAGTCGGTGTGTACTTCACTCAAAAATCCAAGTTTAAAAGTACCGCTACCAAGACCTGTACCAAAAAGTCCGCCATGTTTTATAGCATTTAAAGAGTGGGATATTTGATAAGGTTCAGGTGCATTTTTAACTCTTAGCATATTTGCAATGCTATCTGGAAAAAGTGATAAAACCATGTTTTGTATTGTTGCCCACCAGGTTTTGATTCTTATTATTCTGTGCGTAGAGGTTACGATTGCGATTGTTGCTACAATAAAACTTCCAAAGATAGTAAGCATAAAAAGTTTAGCACTTGTTCCTGCAAAAAAGGCCATTATTGCCAAAGTCAGTGCCAAGACTACTACTTGACCTAAATCATTTTGTAATATAGCTATAAGATAGACTGCAACTAAAAATACTCCTACATAAGGCAATATTAATTTTAATTCTTCTTTTAAACTTTTTTTATCTTCATTTAATTTTCTGGCAAAACTCCAAGATAAAAAGTAAACAAACCCAATTTTAAAAAATTCTACAGGAGAGAGTGAGAAACCAGGTAGTCTTATCCATCTTTTAGCACCTCCAGCTGCTGTAACATAGCTACTTGGCAAGAAGTGCATTGCTCCCATTAGAATCAGTGATATAAAAAATATGCTAAAGCCTATAGTGTTAAAGTATTTGTCGGGATTTAATCTAGAAAGTGACCACATCACAAATATTGACAAAACTCCTACAAGAAATTCTCTGATTAGGTAATGAAACTCATTGTATCCATATCGAAGTATAGTAAAAGATGACAAAGAGAGTGAGAATATTATGGCGACACCTATCATAAAAACAACAAGTAAAAATAGCGGTTTGTCTGTATGCAATTTTTATTGCCTGCCTAACATTTTTTCTTTTAAGCTTTCTTGAGCGGGATATTTGCCAAGCCATATACCAAAAAGTGCTTTTTTGAAATTGTAACCTTTTATAGTTTGTAATAGTGTAGCATTTTTGTATATTGTAATACCTATTTTAGGTAGATACAAGAAGTCAAAAATATCTTTTTTTTGTATTTTTGCATTGAATGAGTTTAAAAATCTATTAATTTTACTTTTTTTAGTCTTAAATCCTGATTCTTTTGATTTTGCAAATGCTTCCTCGAAACCGCTTTTTAGCTTACTACTAGATACTAATGATGAAGTTATATACATTCTTATATCCATGGGTTTTTTTAGAAGGATGATATCTCTTGCATTATCTAATTTATTTTTAAGATAAAGAGCACCTATATACAAATCAAAAAACAGTATAGATCTCATGCC
>WFMT01000123.1 GCA_015488975.1 Campylobacteraceae bacterium
AAGTGATTTTAATATAACATTTTGTAAGGAAAAGGTGGTATTTTGATGCATAGATCAAGAAAGGGATTTTCACTACTTCTTGCCATAATCGTCATGATAACCATAGCTACTTTGATGGCACTTATGATATCTCTTAGCACCACAACTGCAAAGCAAACTTCAGATATATATGTAAGTGAACAAACAAAACTTTTGGCAAGAAGTGCGACCGAGCTTGCACTTTTGGCAATCTCAGGACATAACAATAATGCAAACTGTATAGAAAATATAAATTTTACTTTTGAGACAAACTATGATGTCAACATGAGTCTTTATTATATAGGAAACGGACTTCCTTGCAATCCGTCTCATCTTCTTGCAAATAATATCTCAACTCCCGAGTCAAACGGAACTGTCATCATAGATACCTATGTAACTTTTAAAGGCTCAAGCGAACCCATAAGATATCACAGAAGAACTATACAAAAGCCATAATTTATACTTTTTTAGATAGAATTCCACCAGAGGGGAAATCCAAACTCTCTTATATTTTATTTTAAAGGAGATGAGATGAATGTCAGTATAGTTGGAAAACAATTTGATTTAACCGATGCTATAAAGAGCCATATCGAATCAGCTATAAGTTCATTGGAAAAATATAATCTTGATATTATTTCAGCAAGAGCTGTTGTAACTGCAGATGAAAGAAATGGTAAAAAAGGATTTAATGTTGATTTTATCATAACGCTACCAAATAAAAATAGTGTAGTTATAAAGCAAAAAGACAAAGATGTATATGCAGCTGTTGATTTAGCAAGCGAAAGGGCAAAAAAAGTTCTTAGACGCCATAACGACAAGATAAAATCTCATAAAGCAGAAAAACTCGAAGAGATTGAAGCCCAAAAGATTATCAAAGATGAGCAAAAGGCTTATGCACAATTGGCTGATGAGATAGTTCCTATGCAGTTAGACTTATATAAACCAACTGAACTCGAAGAGGCGGTTGAAAAACTAAAAGATAGTGAAAAACAGTTTTTGGTTTTTAATGACATAGACTCTCACATGAGAGTAATTTTTAAAAGAAATGATGGAACATTTGGTCTTTATTGAGACTGTCGGCAAGACTAAATATTTAGTCTTGCCTCTTTTATAATACTTTCATCCTTGCTTAAATCAATCCATTTGAATAATTGTCCACTTTGCATCGTTCCATCTACAATGTCACCGCTTTGACGAAATTTTAGATCAAGCTCAGCTATATCAAAACCGCTTGAAGTTTTTGCAAACTCTTTTAATCTTTTAGAGCTTTTTTGATTTGTATACAAAAAACAGTAGCCTTTTAAGCCTGTTCTGCTGACTCTTCCTCTGATTTGATGTAGTGAAGCAAAACCCAATCTCTCTGCCCCTACTATCACAACAGTACTAAGCTTTGGTAAAGATATGCCAACCTCAACTACGGTAGTTGAGATAAGAATATTGCCATTTTCTCTAAACTCTTCCAAAACTTTTTCTTTTTCTTTATCTTTACCAAAAGTTACATATACATTTTCATATCTCTTAAGCCAATAAGATTTTGCTTCCTCGATGGATTGATATTCAATAACTTCACTCTCTTCTACAAGAGGATAAATGATAATTATCTGATGTTTTTGTTTTATCTCTTCGTTTATATGAGACAAGAGTTGTTTAAACTCATCCTTTCCAATGATTTTAGTAGTTATATTTTTAGGGAATGGCATCTGTTTTATAAAAGAATAATCCACAAGCTGAGAGTTTATCATAGCCATAGTACGAGGTATGGGTGTAGCACTGAATTGTAAAAAATGAGCTCTTTTGTTTTTATCTCTTATGATAACATTTTTTATAAATTCTCTTTGCTTCACCCCAAATCTATGCTGTTCATCTATCATGACAAGTTCGCATTCGGGAAGTTTTCTATAAAGCAAGGCATGAGTTCCTATGATAAAATCATATTTATCCAACTCTTCTTCTTTGCTTTTTGCACTTACAAAACATATCTTTAAAGATTTCGGCAAAAACTTCTTGGCTTCTTCGTATATCTGTAAAGCGAGTATAGAAGTAGGTGCCATCAGAAGTGATTTTTTAGGGTATGCCATAACAACTGAAGATAGTATCACTATAGTTTTGCCACATCCTACATCTCCCATGATAACTCTTTTTGCTGCATTTTTTGAACTTAAATCTTTCTTGATATCCAAAATTGTTTTTGTTTGATCATCAGTTAACTGAAAAGGTAAAGAGGAGATAAACTCTTTGACATTCCCATTCAATGAGCAGTTTGCCTCATAAACCCTCTTTTTTTTAGAAAGTTTTTTCAGATAATTATATATTTCAACATATTTTAAAACATTTAACTCTTCAGGGCTATATCCATCTTTTTTAAATTTATTTAAAAATGAAATATTAGGATTGTGAAAAAGATATAAAATTTCTGCTTTATCTTTATCAAGTCCGCTTTGCAAAAGATTTTGCACGGTTAAATGTTTTTGTACCAAGTTTTTTATGGTTTTATTTTTGTATTTTACATTTATAGTATTTATCTCTTTTATAATTTTTGGCTGAATTATAGAGTAAGTGTTAAAATTATACTCTAACTTTCCTCGTATAAAAATCCTACTATCAACTGCAAATATTTTTTTGTGAAAAGGTTTAGGATGAAAGATAACAGCATTTAACTCTTTGTTAAAATTATGAGAAAAAAGTCTAAGTTTCAAAAATCTACCGGCATTTGTCATGGAAAAAACAGTAGTATC
>WFMT01000124.1 GCA_015488975.1 Campylobacteraceae bacterium
ATTTGTATCTATCAAAAATTTATTTTTCAAAATGCATTATTCCATTCATCTTTTGATGATTGTATATAATCATCAATTTCATCTTTCGATACATTCCCTAATCCAAAAAAATCTTTTGGATTAAATGAATCTTTCTTGTTAAATTCTTTTATAGGTATTATAAAAACTCTAACTTCACGATTTTCATATAAATTATGATAATCTTTAGGTATATGCACTACCCCATCTTTAATAGGTGCTTCAAATTCAACTGCATACATTTTTTACCCCTTATTCATGAATTTAAGTTATTATAACATAAAATCTATAAAATATAAGTTTATTCCCAATACCTGACCCCCATCTACCTTTTATCATTCTAGACCTTAACCTCTCAACACCCAACACTAATTCCAGTTAAAAGTAAACCTCTGACCCTGCTATCTTGACCCTTGTACTTCCTTGGACAAGGCTTGTTGCACAAAAGCATTTAGTGACAATCCTGCTTTCAAAGCTTCTTGATATACTTTCTTGTGCAGTTCGGGGTCGATTCGAACATTAAATACACCTTTATAAGTCTTTTGAGGAGGTCTTCCTAAATCTTTACAAGTTTTTATATACTCATCTACTGCATTACGAAAATTTCTTTCAAGCTCTTCAGCAGTTGTAGCTTCAAATGTTACAAGATCATCTATCATCTCCAATTTTCCAAAAAAACATTTATCTTCAGGCGAATATTCAATACTGCCAATATATCCATTATATCCAATTGTATTAGCCATTGCAAACCTCCAATACTTTTATGCGTATTTGCTTAACAAGATAAACTTTCAAAATATTAGACGGGTGCGGTTTGTGCAAATTTATTAGTACATCTTTTTGCTTATGATAAAATTTTACCGCCGACCCAGCACCCTCTATCTTCTCAAAACCACAAGAACGCAACAAAGTATCCAACTCTTTAAAAGTCAAATCTTTTCTTGACGGCAATTCCAAAAATTTTATTAATAATTTATCTTTTTTACTCATAAAAGTATAGTATCATATTTTAGTTACAAAGTCAATATATAAATTCTAATTCTCATCTTCAAGTAAGTAAAAAATAATATAAAATAGTTGCTTTTATAGCTGATAAAATCATAGCAAGCCATATTAAATTAGGTTTATTCCCAATACCTGACCCTCCTTATTCTATCTATCACTTATTGACCCTGATATCACTTATAAACTTCCACAAAGGTAAAATCTTTACCCCATCGATCTCTTTTTCTTCATCATTTGTAATCAAATAAGCTTTGTTTATATTTTTATTATTCATAAACTCTTTTAAAGCATTTATCTCTCTTTTTAATGTAGATGGATTTGAAATATCATAACTAACATTTATAATAGTTTGAGTTCTTGGCAAATAAAAATCAACTTCTTGATTATCTTTTAAATAATATATTTCATTAAAATCTCTTTTTAAATGCAAAAAAACTAAATTTTCATAAAGTTTTGAATACTCTTTTGAGATTGATGTATCAAAAATATAATTAAAACCATTATCTATAATAAAGCCTTTTTTAGGGTTTCTTAACTCTTCTTTGATAGAATTTCTAAATATCGGCACTAAAAATAAAACAAAAGCATCATTTAAATATGAAAAATACGCATAAAGTGTGTCCTTTGTAAGCTTAAATCCTTGTGATTTTAACTCATTGTAAAGTTTGTTAAAACTAATGAGAGTTGAAGGATTTGAGAAAAAATACCTTATCAAAAACTTTAGCAATGAGAGATTTTTTATATTGTATCGTTCTATTACATCTCTATATATTATCAAATCTACATAATCTCTTAAAATCCTTGATTTTAAGTTATCGTTTTCTTCTAAAGCAATTTCAGGAAATCCCCCTTCTATCAAATAACTATTAAAAGCATTTTTTATAAAAGAGAGCGAAGAGGAAGAGTAAAGATTTACTTCAATATTTTTAAATCTCAAATACTCATTAAACGAAAGTGGATATACCTCGTAAGTTATAGTTCTTCCTCTAAGATTTGAAGCAATCTCTTTAGATAACATTTTAGCTGAAGAGCCGGTTATAAAAATCTGAACATTTAAAGTATCATATACTCTTCTTATAAATTTTTCCCATCCGCTTACTTCTTGAATCTCATCAAAAAATAGATAAACTTTTTCATCTCTTTTATGAGGATACATTTCAAAATAAGCTTCAATTAAATCATTTAAATTTTTTGAACCAATACCACCCAATCTATCATCTTCAAAATTTATATAAACAATATTTTTAGTATCAACTTCTTCTCTAAGCTCATTAATCAAATCATAAAATATATAAGTTTTTCCACATCTTCTAACTCCAACTAAAGAGACTATTTTGTTTGAACTTAGTGGAATATCTATATCCCTTTTGATAACATTTAACTTTTTTTCAAAAAAATCATTTATCAAAATCTTAAAAATCTCTTTCACAATAAACCTTTATCCTTTTTTATAAGGATAATTATATAATATTTTAGCTTTATATAAAATGAAAAATTAGACTAAAGATAGGTTTATTCCCATTACCTGACCTCCCCTACTCTTTCTTTTCTTAAAGCTCTGACCCCACTATATTTGACAATATTCCTTTTTATATGTATAATTATAAATACAATAAAGGAGTTAATATGCAATCATTAAAAACTACATTTACTTTGCCAGACTACATAGTAAGAGAATTATCGGAGTTTGCAGAAGAACTTGGAGAAAAAAAAAGCCACATGGTAACAGAAGCATTAAATCAATACTTTGACATACTCGATCTTAAACTTGCACAAAAACGCTCAGCAGAGGTACGCGAAAAAAAGGTTCAAACTATATCTTTAGATGGCATAAAAAAAGAGTTAGGACTCTAAAATATGCAAGAGTATAAAATAGATTTTCACCCTGCTGCAAAAAAAGAGTTAGACAAACTCGATTATCAAACAAAAGTCTATGTTATTAAATCTCTGAGTCTATTCATAGAAGCTTATTCACCCGAGTATAAGCTTGAATTAATGCATCAATCAAGGATCAAAAAACTAAAAGGTGAATGGAAGGGGTTTTACCGACTACGCTTACGCAATTACCATATAATCTACGAAAAAATCCAAGAAAAATTAATTATTTACATTATCAGAGTTGCACATAAAAGAGAAGCATATTAGTTAAAAGTAAAGCTCTGACCCTGCTTTTGCACTTTTGCATTCTTTTTATAAAATTTTAGATATAATGAGTTCTATAAAATCAAGGAGGTTTTGATATGCAAACAGTTACATTAAAACTTGAAGATAGTATAAGTGATAAATTTTTATGGCTTTTAAGTCATTTTGATAAACAAGAAATTAGCATAATTGATAAAGATGAATATGTTAGTGATGATGAGTATCTAAGAAGTATTGATGGAATGGTTGAAAGCATACTTGAAGCTAAAGAGGAACCTATTGAAAAAGGCGTTACATTAGATAAGCTAGAATGGTAATATGTATCAACTTATTTTTATGACTCAAGCTCAAAAAGATGCAAAAAATTTAGCTTCAAGTGGTTTAAAACCAAAAACAATGAAATTACTTAAAATTATACAAAATAGTCCATTTCAATATCCCCCTGAATTTGAATACCTAAAAGGTGATATGACAGGCTTAATCAGTAGAAGAATCAACAAACAACATAGATTGGTTTATGAGGTTTTTAAAGAAGAAAAAATAATTAAAATTTATAGAATGTGGAAACATTACAAGTAAAATGCTAATAAATCCTTGCACTAAACAGGCAAACCTGTCGGTAAAGTCAGTCACTATTATAGCATAAAAAATCTATTTGAAATATCATCAAAGTTTATTCCCAATACCTGACCCCTATACTCAGCTTTTATACTCAGCTTTTAAACCTTCCCTGCCAAAGCGGACCTACTCTTTTATACTCTCTGTTGAAGTATTGTGCATATTTTGAGTTTATTTGTCTAGCTATCAAAGATAGATTTTCTAGTTTTGTTTCTATAAGAAGATGGTAGTGGTTATTCATCAAACAAAAAGAGTGAAGTATAAAATCATACCGCTCTTTTGCCTCTGCCACAATCTCTAAAAACTTTTTAAAATCATCATCTTTTAAAAAGATGTTGCTCTTTGCTACACCACGATTTATGATGTGATGAAAGCCTATATATTCTACTCTTGGTTTTCGTGGCATAATTAAAGCGTTTTTAAAGTTTTTATTTTCAAATCAAGTTTTTTAAAATCATTAACATTGTTAGTTACTATATCAAATCCATAAACTAATGCGGTTGCACCTATTATAGCATCGGGTGTTTTGGTATTATATTTTTGCCTTATATTTATTGTTTCATTGGCAA
>WFMT01000125.1 GCA_015488975.1 Campylobacteraceae bacterium
ATATTACCGTTTAGATCAAGAATCATCACTATAGTCCCTGTAATATTCATATAAAGTTCGCCCATGTAATGTTCTCGCTCTAATTCATTTTTCAGCTTATTTTGTTCTGTAATATCACGAAAAGAAAGTACGACACCTGTAACTTTTTTATCTTCGATGATAGGACTTTGAGATACCTCTACTTCTATAGCAACTCCATCTTTTCTCCAAAACAAATCCTCAGCACGGATAGACTTTCCTTCGATAAGATGACTATGCAAAGAACACTTCTCAAGAGGATACAAACTGCCATCAACCTTACTGTGATGCCAAATCTTATGTGCATTTTTTCCGATAAGTTCATCTTTTGAGAATCCAAGTATTTTTAAAGTTGCATTATTTACAAAAGTATGATTCCCGTTTATATCCAACCCTATTATGCCATCGTGAGTTGAGTTTAAAATCAATAAAAGCTGTTGTTGTAAAACTTGCTTTGCTCTAATAGACAAATGCAACTCTTCATTTGAAGTTTGTAATTCTTCATTTGAAGTCTCAAGCTCTTCGTTCGAGCTTTGCAATTCTTCGTTTGAACTTTGTAATTCTTCGTTTAAAAGTTGCATATTTTCTTTATTCATTGTCAATTCATCCAATAATGAATGATTTTCTTCCTGCATTTGTGCGATTTGAGTGGTTAGGTTTTGTATCACGATTGATTCATTTGGCAAAAATAAATTTTTGGTATCAAACTGCAAATCTTTTATATTTATTTGCTGAAAATATAAAAGCAGCATAGGAATAGAATTTTTTGTACTATAAGGATAAGCTAAAACTCTTACAAATATTTTCTCACCCTTATGAAGTGATATTTCTATAAATTTACTGGTTTGGATTCTTTTTGATGAAAAAGCAAGTTTCGAGACTCTTTTTACATCGTAACGAAGAGTCTCATTCATGTTATCTAGTAAATTTAGAGTCACAAATCCATCTGGTATTTTTATAAATGGCAATTTGCCTTTTTTGTATATTATTGACATATTCTTATCTACAATTATACAATCAGTTGAAAAAAAGTTAAAAATTGCGTCTGATATCCGCTCTTGTATGCTTATTTCTTTTGCCTCTTGTTTCTCTTTTAAAGAGCTATCTTCTTTATTTGCTAAATGTTTTACAAAATATGAAGAAGAGATAGTTGGAGGATTTTTTAATCTCTCTTTTGTATATATTTTATATTCAGAATTAAGAGGTATGAAATATTTCATACTGACAAAAGGTGATTCTGATGAACCTAAAAACAGTATACCGTTTTCTTTTAAAACATAATGAAGCAATGCAAAGACTTCTTCCTGGGTTGAAGAAAGTACATAAATAAGAAAATTTCTACAACTTAAAAGGTCTTGGTTTACAAAGGGTGGATCACTCAATATATTGTGGTGAGTAAAAACAATCTGTTTTCTTATAAATTCTAAAACTTTATATCCGCTATCTGTTTTTTGAAAATAATCATCAAGCATCTTTTTATCCATATCACGCAGAGATTCATCCGGATAGATTGCATCTCTGGCCACATTAAGAGCTTTATCGTCAATATCGGTGGCAAATATATGTATATTAAATTTTTTATGTAACTTTTTACTTATTTTATCTATCAAAATAGCCAATGAATATGCTTCTTCTCCAGTTGAACAAGCTATCGACCATACTCTAAATTCATAATCCTCAGGCTTTGCTTGCAAATATTTGTACAACTCATTGCCTAATACTAAAAATGCTTTATTATCTCTAAAAAATGATGTAACTCCTATCAAAATATTTTGGTATAAAAAATATAATTCATCAGGATTATTCTTTAAAAATAAAACATAATCTTTTGTTGTCTTGAGATGAACTGTCTTCATTCTATTATTAATACGCCGTAAAATAGTTTCATTTTTATATTTACTTATATCGAGATTTTCTTTTTCTATGAGTAGATTGCGGATAGATTTTAGTGCTTTTGTAGCATCGTCCAAAGAATCATTTTTGGATGCTCGTATAATAGCATCAAGATGAGCAGCAATCTTTTCAACATGCAATATATAATCGATATTTTGCGTATCAATGGCGTTTTGAGGCATACTTTTATATAG
>WFMT01000126.1 GCA_015488975.1 Campylobacteraceae bacterium
CTGTTTCTTCGCAAAAAGCTTTCTCTAAAATCTCTTGCGAACTTTTAAAACTTATAAATTTTCCCAATTTTATCCCTCCTTGTTATAAAATGACCTTATGCACCATATCACATCATCAGTAATATAGTGCTTAAGGTCAGCTATAAAGCAATCCACTACCTTTTATAGCCATGCTTCTGTCTTTTGCATATATTCTTTTACCATCAATTAAATCATACTTCCATATAGGAGCATTTGCTTTAAAGTCCTCTACAAATTCATTGATAAGCCTTAAAGATACTTTTCTTTGGGGCGATAAAACCGCTGAAATATAAGAGCTTGTATGATTTAAAACATCACCTTTGGAGTGAGCCATCAAAAGATATGCTCCTTCTTTTTGTGCTTTTTGTTGCCATAGATAAAACCATTCATTTAAAATAGGCTCATATATATCAAAACTAAGCCCGTCAATCCCGTTTTCATCTCTCACGATTCCCACAAAGTTTATAAAAGCTCCATAATTTTTATCTTTATATTTTTGATACCAGCGACTCAAAATATCCTCAACTTTTAAACTTCCCTCATATAATTCCAAGCTCATCTCAACCTCCACAAACAGGCGGCAGCAAGGAAACTTTATCCCCGTCTTTCAAGGGTACATCCACAGAACAAACTATCTTATCATTGACCGAAACCGCACAAATCTTTAGCCAATCTTGCAAATCTTCATCATCTTTAAAATACTCTTTTAATGCCGCCAATGATTTTATGTCGACTTCAACTGCCTCTTTTTTTATAGGTCCTAAAAACTCAACTTTTATCATTTGTTATCCCTTTTGCTTTTTATTAACTGACCTTACGCACTATATCACATCATCAGCGTTATAGAATGTGGTATAATACAAGGCAGAAACTTTCCAGCATAGCCGTTAGCTATGTTGGTAAGTTTCTAACGAAGTAGAATGCCACATTCTATAACGCCTTTCAGGTGAGTTTTAAAGCGTACGATTGCTTCGTTGGTTTCACTTCACCATAGCTTAGGCTATGCCAAAGCAAAACCGCCTTGCACTCATACACTTTAAAACTTACTGATGATGTGATATAGTGCGTAAGGTCAGTTTATAATTATACCCAACTTTTTATAATCAAGTCATCAATTTTAGAAAAATATTTTATATTGTTTGTTATAAGAATTTCATCATTTGCTATCGCTATGCTTGCTATCATTAGATCCATATCCGCCATAATGATACCAACTTTACTCATTTTGGATTTTAAACCTGCAAAAATATCGGCAGATTTTTTAATAAAATCATAAAGCCTTATATTATCAAATATCAATAATACTTTTGGAAGATATTTTTTATTGTCTTGTTTTTTGAGTCCGTAAATCAATTCGGCATAATTTATAACAGTAGAAGAAAGCTGTTGATGGTATTTATGAAGTTTTTGTTTTATTTGCTCATCGCCTCGCAAATAGTAGCTTATAGTATCTGTATCTAAAAGCATATATCATCCATTTTTTTATTCACTCTGCTGCTTTTTATGTCTCTCAATAAACCATCAGCTTCTTTTTCACTCATTATACCAAATGCTTCATCTATCCAATTTTTATTTTTATTTGTTTTGCTTATTAATTTTTTATATTTTTCATAATCCATAATTACAACAAAAGGTTTATCCCTTTTTGTTACTAAAATATCATCTCTTAATGCATTTTGCAAAATTGTACTATTTTGTTTAATTTCCGAAGCTGTAACTTTTTGCATAACAATTCCTTTTTAGCTATTATAGTCAATAAGTTTATATTTACTAAGTACCAACTATAAGACAACATATATTAACTTTTAGCTATCATTTTTGCTTTTTTTAAAAAAAGCTTTACTGACTTTTGCTCTTTTCTTCCCACTTTGTATGTTATTTTTTTCAGATACAAATCTATCACTTCAAGTGGCAAGTCAAGCTTTACACTTTGCTTTTTTTTGATATAGTAAGGTATTTTTACTTTTGTTTTTAAAAATCTCTTTATAACTCTTGTATAAAATCTATCATTTGAGTTTATGCAAAAAAGTGCAAAAACAAAGGGCAATCCGGTGCGATCTTTCCACTCTTTTGCCATGTCTTTACAGTCTCTGCTTTTTTTGACATACATTTGCAAAGCTTTGTTGCCGATAACTACTTCACCTTTTAAGCCCAAAATCTTTTTTAACATATTTGAACTTCTTGACTCTGCATCTTCTTTATCTTCACCTTCACAGGTAAACACACTTAAAACTTCGCCATCAGCTACAATACCTGCATTTAAACACTTTTTATTTCTACTTTTTACACTTGATATAAAAGCTGCGTCAACTTTTCTTTTTAAAAATAGTTCAGTTATCACGGCAGGATGAGACTTTTTAACCGCTCTTTTTAAAATTGTATAGTTTGATTTTTTTATAAAAAAATCAAATGGCAAAAGATTTAAATACTCTATTTTTCCAAAAACCATTTAAAATACCTTTAAAACAAGTTGAGCTAAAACGATAGCTAAGACAAGAGCCAATGGATAAACAGCCGCATAAGATATAGACGGATAATCCGATTTGGTTAAGCCATTTGCCATGGTCAAAGACGGAGTCGAAGTCATAGAACCAGACAATAAACCCAAAATCTCTAAAAAATTCATCTTTAATACAAATCTACAAAAAACAGTCATTGTAAAAAGCGAAACCACAAGCCCAAAAAGTGCTATATATATAGGCATCAGACCATTTGTATTTATTGCTGCTACTAGATATTTGCCTGCATTTGTCCCGATAGCTACTATAAAAGTAAGTTGACCCAATGTTTTCATAAGTGTCGTTGAGTGCGGAGACATTTGCCAAACTATAGGCCCTACTCTACCAAATCTACCGAGCAATAAAGCGGTTATGAGAATACCTCCGACAAAACTAAGTTTTATATCTCCTATAAAAGGAAGATGAAG